>CACZPE010000076.1 GCA_902782875.1 uncultured Ruminococcus sp.
GGAGAACTGAATGCAAAGCTGGAAGAAAAGAAAACAAGTCTTGCCGAACAGCTTAAAAAGAACGGATTTGATGAAAACGTTTCTGTAGAATTCCTTGTTTCCGAAAAGTCAAAAGTAGTTGACCTGATCAACAAGAAGAACGCGGAAAAAGAAGAAACAACAAGGAAAAAAGAACGCATAAAAGAACTTGAAGGCATTATCCCCGAAAAGAGAACTGCGTTGGAGACCACCAAAGCGGAAAAGGCTGAAAAGGAAAAAAGTAAGGCATCAGCTGAAAGTGATCGGGATAACGCTAAGAAGAACATGGATGCGATTGATCTTGAATATGAAAGTAAACAAAAAGCATCCGATGAGATCGTTCGCCTGAGAAATGATGCTGAAAAAATCGAGATGGATCATCAAAAGGCTGCGAAGTCCTTGCATGATAAGGAAAATGAGCAAAGCGGAGTTAAGGCAAATATAGAAACGTTGGAAGGAACTCTGTCAAAAGGCAAGGATATCGACGTTGAGGCCCTTAAAACGAAAAAAGCGAATATGAGTGCTGAAAGTAAGAAAAAATCTGATGAAAAGGGCGTTTTAAATGGTCGTATTGGATCGAATGAACAGACATTGAAAAATCTGGAGAAAATCGAGGAAGAAATGACCGGTTTTGAATCACAGAAGCAGATCCTTGAAAAACTTGTAAAAACGGCTACAGGTGATCTTGTAGGTCAGGCAAGAGTTACATTTGAGACCTATGTGCAAAGCTGGTATTTTGACAGGGTGCTGTCTTATGCTAACCGCAGGCTTGATGAGATGTCGGGCGGAAAGTATGAACTTATAAGATCCGATGAGATGCGAGGAAAATCTAAAGTCGGTCTTGATATAAAGGTCAAAGATCATTACAATAATGAGGAACGTGATGTGAAGACACTTTCCGGCGGTGAATCGTTTGTTGCATCTCTGTCACTTGCGCTTGGGCTTTCAGAAGTAGTATCGGAAGAAAACGGCGGTATCAGTCTGGAATCAATGTTTGTTGATGAGGGCTTTGGCTCACTTGATGGTGATATACTTGAGCAGTCGATCAATGCACTTACAAGAATTGCCGGTAATAACAAACAGATAGGTATAATATCTCATGTTGAGGGGCTTGAAAGCATGATTGACAGAAAAATAATCGTTCGTAAGGACAACTATGGACATAGCCACACTGAAATAATATGATACATTTCATTTTGCAGAACAGCGCTGAGTATGAAAAAAACTGTTAATCAGCAATTGTTTCCTGTTCGTTCCTGATTAATACACATCCCCCTCTGTTCATACAAACAGTATGAACAGAGGGGGATGATCTATACATCATAGCTGATGCAGAATATGAGTATCATTCAGAACGGTATGATCATTCGGCAAGCGTAACGATACCGTGTTTTGTTATGTTGAGCGTTCCCGTACTCTTTGCAAAGGCAAGTCCTGCGGTAATACTCTGGTCAAGAGCCTTGCTCATTCTCTTATATCCCATGAGTTTGATTATTTCCCTTGCAAGTTCATCACGTTCAAGCTTAGGATGCTGTCTCATGATGTATACCGCAGCATTACGTATCTCCTGACGGCATATATCCTCTGCAGGGCGATCCTCACATATACGGATATGTAAAACAATGATATACCAAACAAATATAAACATTTATCATTAGCAATAATACACAAATACTTATTATTTGATTCGCAGATCATCAATAAGCAGCGGAGTTACTTCATCAACAGATTTTTCAGGTCATAAAAATCCCCGCATACGGCCTGGCCATATGCGGAGTATATCACATAATCGTCTGTACACGGAGTATCACAGCCATTGTATAAAGGCTGTCTTATCGCTGCTGTTATATCCTGCTTTTTCATAGAAGTGAAGGGTCTCGGGTCTCTTTGATCCTGTAAGCAGCATCATTTTATAGCAGTTCTCAGCCTCTGCTATCTTTTTTGCATAGGCAAGGCACTCCCCTGCGTATCCCTTTCCCCTGTAGTCAGCGTGGGTAACAACGTTTTCCACAAAGGCATAGGGACGGACATTTCTTGTAAGATTGGGGATTATCACGCACACACAGGAGGATATTATCCTGCCGTCTATCTCATTAACGATGATATGGTGGTTCTTATCCTCCATTATCTGCGCCCATGTGTTTTCAAGATGTTCGCTCTGTTCGGGGATACTGTCCTCATGCAGAAACAGATACAGCTCAAGCAGTTCCTGAAGATCACTTTTTTCCGCTTCTCTGATCATAATACCAATCCTTTCATAAGGAGCATTTTTCAACTGATACTATACCACAAGTTACTGTGGATGTCAATACAGGCAGGCTCGCCCATAAGTGCAAAACATCATACTCAAACTAACGGTACCGAACTACGAATACATCCGCCCCCACAAAATTAATCAACGAAAGTCGCTGCCGGTCGTACCGGCCGAGGTGGCTGTCGGCACTGCCGACCCTACGCTTGTAATTTGTGCAATTATGTGGTATAATGTATACCGACAGACAGGAGGTAGTGCTATGCAGATATGGAAAGCACGTTACAGAGACGAAAAGCACGATGTGTATACAGATATCGTAAATACACAGGAAGATTACAGCAAAGACCCTCTCAGGCTCACGGTCGACGGGATCACCTTTGTCGGCACAAGCATCGACGACCTCCACCCTGCAGACGGTACGGACATTGAGAAAGCCTCCGAACGCTTCAATATACTCACAGCAGGCGGCTTCAGAATGTCAGACAGCGACGTTCCCGTATGGCATATGCTGCAGAGATATTCGCTCGATGTGGATATCCCCGTTGCGGCAGTCCGAAAGAGCGATAACCGAGAAATCCCCGCGAATATACACATATCCTTCGCATATACAGAGCACGACCCGGAAAAACCGCAGTCAGTATGGCAGTACGGCAACGAGAGAGTATACCACGATGATGCGGATGTTCGCGAGTTCTCGCTGAGCGTTGACGGCAGGAAGTATATAAGTGCCAGAAAAACGACGGATTTTGAGACCGCCCTTACTGATATAAGCAGACAAATGGCGGAATATTATCTCAGATGCTGCTTTACCTGTCAGTATTCCGATTATTCTCCCTACGGCAACGATTGCTTCGGCACGATGCAGTGCTTTATCCGCCAGAAGGAGAATTATCTGAAGGTAAACGGCAAGA
>CACZPE010000077.1 GCA_902782875.1 uncultured Ruminococcus sp.
CATCACAGGCGGCGACCTTTCTTATCTGCACCTCAGACAGAAGCAGAGATGTGAGCCTGCATTCACCACAGCCGAGATCTATGACGGTATGCGCTCCGCTGTCAAGGACTGCATTCTTCACAGCCTCCATACGCAGTGTATTAAGCGGCGTGCGCTGTGTTTTCTCTGCTTTTGAATCATCACTTTCGGTGATGTCGGGAGCATCCATAAGCTTTGAGAGTGCCCTGCGTGCGTAGCTCTGCTTTACGCCCATATATCGCTTTGTTATCTTCTCCCTGTAAGGATGCTCCTCAAGCCAGCCCCTGCCGTGATCGAGGAGCTTTTTTATCTCACTTTCATCTATATAGTAATGCTTCTGCTTATCAAAGACAGGTATCAGTACATACAGATGGTTGAGAAGCTCCGAAAGCTTCACTCTGCCCGATATCGTCAGTGTGATATAAGGCGATGCGCCCCACTCGGGAAAAGCCTCATCGAGCAGTGTTCGCTCGGTCTCAACGGTATATCCCAGCGGTTCAAAAAGCTCATGAGCAAGACTTTCATTGCCGTGATCCCTCAGTGATGTGACTGTTGCCGCAAGATCAAGCGGTGTATCCGCAAGCTGCGGACGCTTATCGCATCTGCCGCTCATAGCCGAGCTGAATATCCTTGCTATGGCCGTGCTCATAAATGATGTTGATGCGTACGGTCTGTCGTTTACATAGTCAAAAAGACCGCCGTCGCTGTTTTTTCCCTTTGCAAGGTCGATGGGGTCTATATCCAGCAGCAGAGCCGCTGTTGTACTCTCATCGCTGACATGAGGATAGAACACATACCCCTTTCCGAAACTGAGTTCAAACTGCTGTGCCCTGCCGGGATTCTTGTGAAGGAGAAATCCCAGATCCTCCGTGTTTTTTCCGTTATACGTTATTGTCAGTATCATCTTATCACTTCCGTTTTTCTTTGTTGTATACATTCTATCATTTCATATCATGATTTGCACGGAAAAAATCATGCGGAAATATACTGTTGTCAGCATAAATCTGATCCTTACGGGAGCAATACGTCATGTCTGTAAATTTTATCCTACAGGTTGACAAATCCCCCCTGTCATACTATAATATAATTATGTTTGATACCAGAGGTGGATATATGAAATACAGATATATGTCAGGTGCCGCTGTCATAGCTGCGGTGCTTTTTTCTTCATGTGCCGAGGCCGTGCCCCCCGCTCCCGCAGTGACACAGGGCACAGAAATAACTGATACAGTGTCCGTGACTTCTGCAGTTTCGCAGGCTGTGAGCAGTGAGACCTCCGCACAGACCGAGGATACTCCCGAAACCGCTCCCGTAACAGAGATCACCGCAGCCGAAGCTCCCGAAATATCAGAAGCTTCATCCGAAGAAGTGACTGCGGCAGCCGAGGAGATACTTTCCGAGCTGTCAAAGCCTTCCAATGCGGTGCTTCCCGCTCCTGCAAGGCATTATGACAAGGCCTTTGAAGTATATTCCGAACTTTATGCCCGTGACCTTATCCCCGAGGGTGCAGAGATATGCGACGATTATGAGATAGATACATCAAAGACGGGTGATTTTTCAGCTAAGATAAAGTATGTGCTTGACGGAGAAGAAATAACGGACAGCGTGTTCTTCTCAGTGGCAGATACACAGCCGCCCGTACTTCTCAACAGCGGATGGGACATCAACATAAAGCCGGGCAAGGACTTTGACATCACAAAATGGGTAGGTGTGGGCGATTACTACGATGACAACGTTACCCTTACCTATACAGGCGACCTTGATACAGATACAGAGGGAGAATACCCCCTCACCGCCATTGCCTGCGACAGTTCCGGAAACCGCACCGAATGGAAAATAACGGTAAATGTCACTGAGGATATCCCCGAAAGTGACTATGACGAGGACAAGCAGCCCTTTGACGAGTTCATCGAGAACTACGGCTCTGAGGGTATGCTCGGTATAGACGTATCAAAGTGGCAGGGCGATATCGATTTTGAAAAGGTCAGGAACGCAGGCTGCGAATTTGTCATAATGCGTATCGGCAAGGATACCGACGGTATCGTAGCCGACGAGAAGTTTGACCGCAACTTTGAAGCTGCAAGAAAAGCAGGGCTTAAGGTGGGTGTATACTTCTACTCATGTGCAAACTCCGAGGAGGAGATCATCGCCGATGCTGAATGGATAGCAGAAAAGCTTGACGGCGCTGAGCTGGATTTCCCCGTTGCTATTGACTGGGAGAGCTTTTCAACTTATCAGAACTATCATATGAGCATACACAGGCTCAATTCCCTCTATGACCTCTTTGACGAGGAAATGGACAGATACGGCTATGACACTATGCTCTACAGCAGCAAGAACTTCCTCCTCAACTTCTGGACCACGGACAACACCGTATGGCTCGCACACTACACAGACCGCACCAATTACACAGGCAGATACGA
>CACZPE010000078.1 GCA_902782875.1 uncultured Ruminococcus sp.
AAAGGACGAGATGGAGAAGAATACAGCACGCGACAAATATGAGGACGGCTTTGGTCTGGGCTGGGATTCTGTATGCTATGAGGATGGAGTTGAGATGGACAGGGATGTCCGGATAGTATTCAAGGGCGGTTCACTCAATCATCAGTTTGCGGGGCTCATGGTCGCTCCCGATGAACAGATAAGCGTTTCCGTACTTACAAGCGGAGGCGTCGGCATTGAACCTCAGGCAATGGCTGAACACCTTATGTATGCAGCATTATCGGAAAAAGGCGTCGCGAGTTACTACCCCGAGCCCGAAGAAAAGCAGCTTGTTGATGCCGTTCCAGCCAAATATACGGAAATGGCTGATATATACGCAAGAGAGAGCGGTATATACACTGTATCTTTCCCTGACGGGAAGTATATGGAGATAACCGAGCTTACATCGGTAGTTCCGCAAACAAAGCGCTATATGTACACTACTGAAGACACCTTCGTACTGATGAACGGAGAACCCGGTTCATCTACATTTGCACAGGACACCGATCAGCATATCCTCGAATTCGTGGAAAGAAACGGAAAAACATATATCTGCGACTCAAGCAACGAGGATGTTGACGGTTTCGGGCGCAATCTCAGCAATGAATACTTCCTTGAAAAGGTCGGTGCGTATGATGTGAGCGATGATGTTCAGAACGCATGGGCAGCAAGGGACGGACAGAGATATTATATCACTTCCCTCAAATACTCGAATTTTTTTTATTTTTCCGTCCGTGCCGCATCTCCGTCCGCAACAGTTAAGGTACCCGACGGTGTGAAGGGCTATGCGATAGTGGGCGGTAATGCTCTGAACGGTACTGTACGGATGGCAGATGCAGATCACGGAAAGGGCTTTGTGGAAATATCCGGACCAGCCGGACGTGATGTAAAGGACTATGAGTTCTTCACAGAGAACGGCTGCGAGTATCTGCGTGCCGGTGACCTTGCCATGATAGCCATAAGGGAAAGCGACATACCTGATTTTAATGCGGATATTCATGAAATAGCACTTGAAACCGGCAGTGCAAAGTGGTATAATATAGGAGAAATGGCTAACAAGTCCATTACTCTCACCATACCCGATCATGCTTCGGTATATGTCTACGACAGATTCGACCATACAGTATATTCTTCATACATGACCGACTACGGCAACACGGTAAATCTTCCCGCAGAAGGAAAGATAGTGTTTATCGGTGAGACAGGCGGAAAGATCACAGTAGAGTAAATGCAGACACCTATAAACGGAGATAAACGATATGAACTACAAATGCCTTGTGATAGATGATGACAGGACCATTGCCGTCAACACAGCCGAATACTTCAATATATTCGATATCAGCACAGCTTATGTCACAAGCTATGAGGAAGCAGAGCGATTTTTGCAGGAAAACACAGTATCGCTTCTTCTTCTCGATATAAATCTCGGTGACAGGTCGGGCTTTGAGCTGTGCAAGAAGATACGCTCGGATTATGATATGCCGATACTGTTCATAAGCGCGAGAACAAGCGATGATGATGTGCTGACAGCGCTCAATATCGGCGGTGATGACTATATTAAAAAACCGTTTACTCTGAATATACTTCTTGCAAAGGTAAAGGCGATACTTAACAGATATGAAAAAGCGGCAGAAACAGCAAAAGCTGTTTCTGCCAAAGCTGTTGAACAGATATGCTCAGACAGGATAGCGATTTCTGGTGATATCTGTCTTGATACCGCTGCACATACTATTATAAAAAACGGTGAGACGATCCCGCTCAAAGCTATGGAATACAAGATGCTTAGATATCTTCTGAACAACAGAAACCGTGTGGTTACCAAGGATGAATTCCTGCAGAATGTCTGGGAGGATGATTATGTCGGTGAAGGAACACTTGCAGTACATATCAGACATCTCAGAGAAAAAACCGAGAACGATCCGAACGCCCCGGAGCATATCAAGACTGTATGGGGTGTAGGTTACATACTGGAATAATGCAGGAACGGAGAAGCTTATGAAAACAAGCAGATTTCTTATTTTACCTGTTTTTATACTGGCAACATCTGTAGCAGCATGTTTCATTATTATGCGTACATATAAAGTATCACAGAATGATGTGATAATGTATAATAATATAGTACAGACAATCAAAGAAAACTGGGGAAGCAGTGATCCTCTGAACGGGAATTATTACGGAATGACCGTATATATATACGACAATGAAGGATTCCCGGTGTATTACTCTGATAATGCGCCGCATCCCGAATCAGTTACTCAGGCATTGAAAGAGGGATATCTCTGCATAGCTGTCACGGATCAATCCAGATTTTTAGGTACTGCCGTTTTCCCTTCCCCTGAAAAGGAACATTTCATTCAGGCAGGCAACAGTCTTCTTGTTGTTGCGGTCATCATGTTTTCAGGCTTTGCTGTCTCATGCATCATATTCTGTATATATACCGAGATCAATGTGATCAGGCCCTTCAGAAAAATGAAGGAGTTTGCAGCCCGGATAGCTGCAGGCCAGCTTGATGAGCCGCTTACTATGGAAAAGAACAATATTTTCGGTATATTTACCGAAAGCTTTGATATAATGCGTGAAGAGCTGATAGCTGCAAGAAAAAGGGAGAATGACCTGAAAATAAAGGAAAAGGAGCTTGTCGCATCACTGAGTCATGACCTGAAGACTCCCATTGCGGGTATAAAAGTCATATGCGAGCTTCTGTCCGTAAAGATCAAGGATGCATATATTCTGGAGAAAATATATGATATACAGCAGAAATCCGATCATATGGCCGGAATGGTAAGTGATCTGCTTGCATCTGCGCTTGATGATCTGGGTGAGATGACCGTAAACTGTACTGATGAAAGCTCTCTTATCCTCCACGAACTGATAATCACCAATGATCCGCGCTCTCTTGTCAGGGAAGAAAGCCTTCCCGAATGTCTGATAAAAGCAGACAGGAGCCGCATGTCACAGATAATCGGCAATATAATCAGCAACTCATATAAATATGCAGATACACCTATAGATGTAAGGTATGTCATAAGTGATGATTATCTTAAAATGTCGTTTACTGATTACGGGAAGGGTGTACCAGAGGATGAGCTTGATCTTATCACCAACAAATTCTACAGAGGGCGTGATGTACGCACATCAGGCACTGACGGAAGCGGCCTCGGTCTGTATATATCCTCCGAGCTTATTGCCAAAATGGGCGGAGAACTTGTATGTTCAAGCAGAGGTGACGGACTGACGGTAACCCTGTTTATCTGTCTTTCATAAAAACAGCCCCCGGCGAATAGCCGGGGGCATTATGGTTATATGATTACTTAGCCTTACCCTGATTAGCAACAGCGTTCATCTTAGCCTTGAGTGCTTCCTGATCGCCGAGATAATAGGACTTGATAACATTGAAGTCATCATCGAACTCATATACCAGAGGAGTTGCTGTAGGAATATTTACATTGATTATCTCATCAGAAGAGAGATTGTCAAAATACTTAACAAGAGCTCTGAGAGAATTGCCGTGAGCAGCGATTATAACTCTCTTGCCTGCTTTCATTTCGGGCTTGATTACCTCATTGAAATAAGGAACAGCTCTTTCAATAGTAGTCTCAAGAGACTCATTTGCAGGAAGAAGAGCAGGATCAACATCACGGAACATAGCCTGCTTTGTAGCACTGCGCTCATCATCTGCATCAAGTGCCGGGGGCTTTATATCAAAGGATCTTCTCCAGATCTTTACCTGATCCTCGCCGTACTTCTCGGCAGTCTCTGATTTGTTGAGACCCTGAAGTGCGCCATAGTGACGCTCATTGAGCTTCCAGCTCTTGATAACGGGGAGCCATGCTCTGTCCATCTCATCAAGTGCATAATTGAGTGTATGTATAGCTCTCTTGAGGTAAGAAGTAAAGCAGATATCGAAATCATATCCCTCTTCCTTGAGAAGACGGCCTGCATTCTTTGCTTCCTCTACGCCCTTTTCGCTCAGATCAACATCCATCCAGCCTGTGAACAGGTTAAGCTTGTTCCACTCGCTTTCGCCGTGACGGACAAGTACAAGTTTCATCATAGTAATATGTTCCTTTCAAATAAGTTTGCTGTTATCAGCTCAAATGTTATTGTACTATATTTTTCCGCATTTTTCAAGAGCTTTTTGAAATTTGGCGGAAAAACTCTTATTCGCCCGGTGTATTTTTATAATATTAACATATAGTTCACATTACAAACGATATAAAAGTCGATTTCGATTATCAGAAATAATAGCTTAACATTGGCATCAAATAACCAAAAATCACAGCATATTGATAAAATGAATTGTTGAATGTAAAAAATATTTATATTTTTTTGGCCATTCTCACTTTTCCACTTGATTTTTCACGGACAATGTGATAAAATAGTGTAGACGGGGTAATAGCGCCTTTTTGCGGAAAGTATATGCAGGGTGCTCTTTTCTGATGCCTTGCGGGAGAGGATGCCGTATCAGTGCTTTACCCGGCAGAAAATATATCAAGAAAGCGAGAAATGTTATTATGAGCAATAAGGTCACTATTATCGGCGCCGGAAGCGTCGGCTCCACCATCGCTTATACTATGGTGGTCAATGGCATTGCTTCTGAAATCGTGCTCATCGACATCAATGAGAACAAAGCCATAGGAGAGGCTATGGATATCCACCAGGGAGTACCCTTCTGCTCTCCTGCAAATGTATATGCAGGCAGCTATGCAGATGCAAAGGATTCCAACGTAGTTATCCTCACATCGGGAGTTGCAAGAAAGCCCGGTCAGTCAAGACTTGAACTTGCTCAGATAAACGTAGATATAACCAAGACTATCATCCCTGAGATAACTAAGTATGCTCCGGATGCTATATATATAATAGTAAGCAATCCTATCGACATACTCACCTATCAGTTCCACAAATACTCAGGTCTTCCTGCTAACCATATCATCGGTTCCGGTACTACTCTTGACACTTCAAGACTTCGCACCGGTCTTTCCGAAGCATTTGATATCAGCCAGCAGAACGTTCACGCTTATGTATTCGGTGAGCATGGTGATTCCGCTTTCGTTCCCTGGTCTCTCACCAATATCGCCAGCATGCCTATAGACGAATATATCAGTTCTCTTCCCGCTGACAGAAGGCCTACTGTTGACTACGATGCAATAGAGGAATACACCAGAAAGTCCGGCGGCAAGATCATTGCGAACAAGGGCGCTACCTTCTATGCTATTGCAATATCCGTATGTCATATCTGCAAATGTCTCTTCAGCGGGGCAGATACAGCCCTGACAGTATCCTCCATGATGAACGGCGAATACGGCATTGATGATGTATGCCTTTCCGTTCTCACTATAATCGGCAGAGACGGCGTAGAGTGCAAGCTCAATGTTCCTCTCACCGATGATGAGGTCGCTAAGCTCAGACACAGCGCTGACTGCCTCAAGAGCGTAATCAAGGATCTTAAATTCTGATCATAAAGGAGCTAAACCAATGGAATATCGTATCGAACATGATTCCATGGGCGAGGTCAAGGTCCCTGCCGACAAATACTGGGCAGCACAGACCGAGAGAAGCCACGAGAACTTTCTTATCGGCGTCGGCATAGAAACAATGCCCCGCGAGATAACAAAGGCTTTCGGCTATCTCAAAAAGGCCGCAGCCATGGCAAATCATGAACTCAAGCCCGAAAAAATGACGGACGCAAAGCTTGCAGCTATATCTCAGGCTTGCGATGAAGTAATAAGCGGCAGTCTCAACGACCACTTTCCTCTCGTTGTATGGCAGACCGGAAGCGGCACTCAGTCAAATATGAATGCCAATGAGGTCATAGCAAACAGAGGCAATGAGATCGCGGGCGAAAAGCTTCTTCATCCCAACGATGACATCAACATGAGCCAGTCATCCAATGATACTTTCCCGACTGCTATGCATATCTCCGCTGTTATGGCTATAGAGGATCAGGTGCTTCCTGCTGTTGATGAGCTTATAGCAACATTCAAGAGACTCGAGGCTGAGCACGAGGGCATCGTCAAGAGCGGACGCACTCATCTTCAGGATGCTACTCCCATAGCTTTCTCTCAGGAGATAAGCGGATGGAGATCTTCTCTTGAAAAAGACAAGAAGCTTCTCGAAATAGCTCTTCCGGAGCTCAAGGAGCTTGCGCTTGGAGGAACAGCGGTCGGCACAGGACTCAACACTCCCAAGGGCTTTGATATAAAGGTAGCTGCTGCAGTTTCACAGCTCACAGGCAAGGATTTTGTCACAGCTCCAAATAAATTCCACGCTCTTACAAGCAAGGATGAGATCGTATTTGCACACGGTGCTCTCAAGGCACTTGCTGCTGATATGATGAAGATCGCAAACGATGTAAGATGGCTCGCAAGCGGTCCCAGAGACGGTCTTGGCGAGATAACCATCCCCGAGAACGAGCCTGGCTCTTCAATCATGCCCGGTAAGGTAAATCCCACTCAGTGCGAACAGGTAACAATGGTCGCCGTTCAGGTTATGGGAAATGATGTTGCTGTTGGAATGGCAGCAAGCCAGGGCAATTTCGAGCTCAACGTATTCATGCCTGTATGTGCATATAATTTCCTGCAGTCTGCAAGACTTCTCTCGGAGTCCATCAGATCCTTCAACAAGAACTGTGCTGTAGGAATCAAGGCAAATAAAGAGAAGATGCATCATAATCTGCACAATTCTCTTATGCTTGTCACTGCTCTCAACCCCTATATCGGTTACGAGAACGCAGCTAAGACTGCCAAGAAGGCATTCAAGGACAATATTTCGCTGAAGGAAGCTTGTGTTGAACTTGGTTTCCTCACCGCCGAAAAATTTGACGAGGTATTCCACCCCGAACAGATGATATAACAGTCAGGAGATCACGGGTCTCTTACCGGAGACCCGTATTCCCCTGTCAGAAAGGATAAAGCATATGGTTTACAGTTATTACCCGGGCTGTACGCTTAAAAGCAAGGCAGTTGAGCTTGACAGATATGCAAGGCTTTCCGCCTCCGCCCTCGGCTTTGAGCTCGAAGAGATCGAAAACTGGCAGTGCTGCGGCGGCGTATATCCTATGGCCAAGGATGAGATAGCAACCAAGCTCTCCTCCGTTCGTGCCCTTGCAGATGCCAAAGCTCACGGCAGAGATCTTGTAACTCTTTGCTCTGCCTGTCACAATGTAATTAAACAGGTAAACAACGACATGCGTACCAATGACGACATCAGAAACAGGGCCAACAACTATCTTGGTCTGGATGTTCCGTACAATGGTGAAACGAATGTCGTTCATTATCTTGAAGTGCTTCGTGACACCATAGGATTTGACGAACTCAAGAAAAAGGTTACCAATCCCCTTACTGGAAAGAAGATAGCTGCTTATTACGGCTGCCTTCTCCTCCGTCCCGGTGCTGTCCTCAGGATGGATGATCCCGAGAACCCCAAGATAATGGAGGATTTTATCAAGGCGATCGGCGCAACACCTGTTGTATATCCCATGAGGAACGAATGCTGCGGCGGTTATCTTTCTCTTGATGATAAGGATGCTGTTGCAAAGCGCAGGGAAAAGGTAGTTAAGAGCGCGGCTGAATTCGGCTGCGACTGCATGATCACCGCCTGTCCCCTGTGTATGTACAACCTCAAAAAGAACGAAGATCAGATACCCGTTTACTATTTCACCGAGCTTCTTGCAGAGGCTCTCGGCGTAAAGGACTAAGGAGGGATCTTGAATGGATAAAAAAGAAGAGGTAATGCTGATAAGCGGCGTTGACGTGCGCAAATGCATGCGCTGCGGCAAGTGCTCGGCTACCTGTCCCTCCTATGATGAGATGGAATTTCATCCTCATCAGTTTGTATATATGGTAGAGACGGGAAATATCCAGCCGCTGCTTGAAAGCACATCTCTGTACAAATGTCTTTCATGCTTTGCCTGTGTTGAAAGATGTCCCAGGGGTGTAGAGCCCGCTAACGTAGTAGAAGCTGTAAGGCTTGCTGCTATCAGACAGAAGGGTGCCAATCATATCAAGGCGGAACAGGTTCCCGAACTTATCGATGAAGATACTCCTCAGCAGCTGCTGATGAGTGTGTTCCGCAAGTATTCAAAGTAAGGAGGGGAATGATAAATGCATAGAATAGGCGTATTCGTATGCCACTGCGGTACAAATATCGCTGCCACAGTCGATGTCAAGGCTGTTGCTGAAGCCTGCAAAGATGAAAACGGCGTTGTATTCGCAACCGATTACCAGTATATGTGCTCTGAAGCAGGTCAGACCCTCGTACAGG
>CACZPE010000079.1 GCA_902782875.1 uncultured Ruminococcus sp.
GCTGAGGAACTGCATATCACAGCCGAGAGCCCGAAAAATATAGTCGTATCAGACAGAGCGACACTGTTTAATCTGCTTATCGGTCTTGACGGGTATACT
This sequence comes from uncultured Ruminococcus sp., assembly GCA_902782875.1. Next base: position 100 of record CACZPE010000079.1, read on the forward strand.
ATCTCATCGGGCATACTTAGCTCCGATCTCAACGGCAGCAATATAGTATCCATACCCCTTGAAAGCGATGAGGAGATGGAGATAGGCTATATCATCACCACAGACAGACCCATGAATGAGCTTACCAGACGCTATCTCGAGCATCTCAACAATTATATATCCTCTCTGACGATAAGCTGATGGTAACAATTTGTTCATCCAGACATAGCTTTTAGCTATGTAACTGCATTTCTTTTTAGTATTAACACATTTCCGGAAGATATGGTATAATCATTTCAATGATAAAAACCATATCGGAGGAATGAATATGAAAACATCAATAATCGGTTATCCCAGAATAGGCAACCTGCGTGAACTGAAATTTGCCAGTGAAAAGTATTTCCGCAGTGAGATAACAGTATCAGAGCTTGAAAGCGAAGCAAAGAAAATACGTCTTTACAATCTTGATCTTCAGAAAAACAGCGGTATCGATATTATACCCTCAAATGACTTCTCGTTCTATGACGGCGTACTCGACACAGCGTTCCTTCTGAATGCCGTTCCTGCAAGATATACAGCTCTCGGCCTTTCATCCCTTGATACATATTTTGCCGCTGCAAGAGGCTATCAGGGTGAAAAGGGCGATGTAAGGGCGCTTGCCATGAAAAAGTGGTACAACACCAATTATCATTATATGGTGCCCGAGATAGATGATGACACACAGATAAAGCTTGCAGGCAGCAAGCCCTTCGATCTTTTCACAGAGGCTCTTGAAAACGGCGTGAAGACAAAGCCCGTAATCATCGGCGCGTATACTTTCCTCAAGCTTGCAAAATTCAAGGGCAGCAGAAAGGCAGAGGACTTTGTACAGCAGACAGCACAGGCATATTCTGAGATACTTAAGAGATTTGCAGGGCTCGGCGCAGAGTGGGTACAGTTTGATGAGCCCTCTCTTGTAAAGGATATGACTTCGGATGATATAAAGCTGTTTGTATCACTCTATGAAAAGATCCTTTCCGACAAGGGCAGTGTAAAAGTGCTTGCTCAGACATATTTCGGAGATGTACGCGACTGCTATGAGCAGATATGTGCGCTTGATTTTGACGGTATCGGACTTGACTTTACAGAAGGCAAGAAGTCCCTTGAACTTGTCAGGACACACGGCTTCCCGAAGGATAAGGTTCTTTTCGCAGGCGTTGTGAACGGCAAGAACATATGGCGCAATAATTATGCCTCCACACTTCTTATAACAGATGAACTGAAAAAGCACGCATCGGAGATAGTGCTCAATACCTCCTGCTCACTTCTTCATGTTCCCTGCTCTCTGAAAAATGAGACAAAGCTTGATGAAAGCTATAAGAAGCATTTCGCATATGCCGAGGAAAAGCTTAAGGAGCTGGCGGATATAAGAAAGATCACCGAGTCTGAATATCCTCTTGATACTCCCGAGTACAGGGATAACTTCAGGCTTCACAGCGAGACAAGATCGGGCAGCAATGAAGAAGTTAAGCGTAAGGTGGCTGCTCTTACGGAGAAGGATTTTGTGAGACTTCCCGAATTTGCAGAGCGTGAGCGCATACAGAAGGAACGCTTTAAGCTCCCCCTCTTCCCGACTACCACTATAGGCTCCTTCCCCCAGACCTCAGATGTAAAATCGGCGCGTAAGGCATATCGCAGCGGAGAGCTTTCAGAAGCAGACTATGAGACCTTTATCAAACGCAAGATAGAGGAGTGCGTAAGACTGCAGGAGGAGATAGGTCTTGATGTGCTCGTTCACGGCGAATTTGAGCGCAATGACATGGTAGAGTATTTCGGCGAGTGCCTTGACGGATACATCTTCACCGAGAAGGCATGGGTCCAGTCCTACGGTACACGCTGTGTAAAGCCGCCTGTTATATGGGGCGATATTTCCAGAGCAAAGCCCATGACCGTTAAGTGGTCGGTATATGCACAGAGCCTTACCGATAAGCCTATGAAGGGCATGCTCACAGGCCCTGTGACGATACTGAACTGGTCCTTCCCCCGTGAGGATATCTCCCTGAAAGAAAGCGCACTTCAGATCGCACTTGCTATACGCGAGGAAGTGCTTGACCTTGAAGCAAACGGCATCAGCGTTATACAGGTCGATGAGGCAGCCCTCCGCGAGAAGCTCCCTCTGCGCAGATCAGACTGGCGTGAGGATTATCTTGACTGGGCAATACCTGCATTCAGATATGTTCACAGCGGTGTCAGACCCGAGACTCAGATACATACGCATATGTGCTACAGTGAGTTTGCGGATATTATCAGGGATATAGATGATATGGATGCTGATGTCATCACATTTGAAGCATCCAGATCCGATCTTGCGATACTTGATGTGCTGAAGGAGAACAACTTCCGCACAGAGGTCGGCCCCGGAGTATACGATATACATTCACCGAGAATACCTTCAAAGGACGAGATAAAGGCTGCGATAAACAAGATGCTCGGACGTATCAGCCCGGAGAAACTCTGGGTAAATCCCGACTGCGGACTGAAAACAAGAGGAAATGAAGAGACAGTTCCCAGTCTTAAAAATCTTACAGCGGCAGCAGCAGAGGCAAGAAATGAAAACAGCTGAATTATTTGAAAGAAAGACCGTATTTTCGCTGGAGGTGTTCCCTCCGAAGCCCGATGCAGATGAAAGCGTGATATATGATACCCTTGAACAGCTCTCGGATATCAGGCCTGATTTTATCAGCGTTACATACGGTGCAGGCGGCGGCAATAACGGCTGCAAGACAATACAGATAGCATCGGATATACAGAACAGATACGGTGTGGAGAGCGTTGCGCATATGCCCTGTATCGGCCTTACAAAAGAGCAGGCCTCCATGATACTCGACAGTATGCGTGATCACGGTATAGAGAATATACTCGCACTGCGAGGCGACAGAAAAGATGATTCACCTGTACATACAGACTTTCATCACGCCAGTGACCTTATCAGGTTCATAAAGGAGAAATACGACTTCAATATCATTGCTACCTGCTATCCCGAAGTGCATCCCGAAAGCACAGGGGCAGTCGATGATCTTAAATGGCTGAAATACAAGGTCGAATGCGGCGCAGATCATCTTATCACACAGCTGTTTCTTGACAACAGATACTTCTGTGAATTTTACGAGAAAGCACGTATAGCAGGCATAGATGCGCCCATAGAGGCGGGGATAATGCCTGTGACGAACAAGCGCCAGATAGAGAGAATGGTAAAGCTGTGCGGAGTTGAACTCCCGAAGAAATTCGTGCGTGTCCTTGAGAAATACGAGCATAACGAGACCGCTCTGCGTGATGCAGGTATCGCGTATGCCATAGATCAGATAACCGATCTTATCGCAGAGGGCGTTGACGGGATACATCTGTATACGATGAACAACGCGTATATAGCTCACAGGATATATGATGCGGTACAGAACCTTATAGTAGCAGAAAGAACAGCATGAAAAAAGGAGCAGAAATGCTCCTTTTTTGTATCCGCATTCAGATAGGATCATAGAAATAGTCTGCCCGCCGCAGGCTGATACCGACTGTATGATATGTAACATCCTGCGTTGCATAAAAGTATGAAAAAGCACATA
>CACZPE010000080.1 GCA_902782875.1 uncultured Ruminococcus sp.
CCACACCGCCGAGGACGTGAAGAAGGACCTTGAGGGCCTGCAGACGATGAGAAACCTTGCAAGGAATATGGTGTTCATGATACGCGCAATAGAACTGGCAAAGGAAAAGTACGGCCTGCCCGAATGCGAGCAGGGCGTGTTCACAAGCTTCCCCGACGGAAAATGAATTAGTGAATGGTGAAGAGTGAATAGTGAAAAGTGAATAACTAAACCCTGAACCCTATACCCTAAACCCTATCCGACTCCAAAGGAGGACATATGAGAACGATAACTCTCGGCAGAACAGGAATAACCACTCCGCAGAACGCATTCGGTGCGCTGCCCGTGCAGAGGGTGGATACAGATACCGCAGTAAAGCTGCTGCGCCGTGCGTATGAGGGTGGTATGACCTTCTTTGACACCGCAAGGGCGTATTCCGACAGCGAAGAAAAGCTGGGCGCCGCCTTTGAGGGCATGCGCGACAGGATATATATCGCATCAAAGACGATGGCAAAAACTCCCGACGAGCTGAAAGCAGATCTTGATACCACGCTTAAAAATCTCAGGACCGACCATCTTGATATCTATCAGCTCCACTGCGTGTCGCAGTGCTACCGCCCCGGCGACGGCACGGGAATGTATGAAGCCCTGGTCGAAGCAAAGGAGCAGGGGAAGATACTCCATATCGGCATCACCGCACATAAGATAGGCATCGCCGAAGAGATCGCCGACAGCGGACTCTATGAGACGCTGCAGTTCCCCTTCTCCTATCTTGCATCAGACAGGGATATCGCCCTTGTGAAAAAATGCGAGGCAAACGGCATCGGCTTTATCGCCATGAAGGGGCTGTCGGGCGGCCTGCTGGCAAACTCGGCGGCGTGTATGGCGTTCATGCAGCAGTATCCCGTGCTGCCCATATGGGGCATACAGCGCGAGAGCGAGCTTGAGGAATGGCTGGGCTTCTTTGAGCACGATGCAGAGCTCACCCCCGAGCTGAAAGCGTATATAGAGCGCGACCGTGCGGAGCTCCTCGGCGAATTCTGCCGCGGCTGCGGGTACTGTATGCCCTGCACGGCGGATATCACGATAAACCAGTGCGCGAGAATGTCACAGATGGTGCGCCGTGCGCCGTCGGTCACATGGCTCTCGCCCTTCTGGCAGGCAGAGATGATGAAGATCGAGAACTGCATCGAATGCGGCGTCTGTCTTGACCGCTGCCCCTATGAACTGAATATACCCGCACTGCTGCGCAAGAACCTTGCCGACTACAAGGATATCCTCGCAGGAAAGGTCACTGTGTGACCGTAAAAATATCACGGAGAGATATTATGAGACCATTTTTCAAAAAGATAGCGATACTTGCTGCAGCCGCTATGCTCACAGCCTGCAGCCCCGCCAGCTGCGATACGCTCTACAGAAAGGCATCGCATATGCACGGCAAATGTACCATCGTGTCAAAGAGCGAATCCGACTCGGCAAACACCGTCATAGTCCACGACGAGCTGCAGGACTTCAACTATAAGGTGTCGAGCAGCATGCAGGATATTATGATAGACGGCTCGAACTTCGGCAGCCTTGCAAGCTCGGGCGATACCTTCGAGCAGGAGCTGAAAAACAAGGTATTCACCGAAACAAGGGATGCTCTCGATGAGGCGTGCAGCGCGGATAATGTGCGCTATGAGCCCATAGGCTACGAGAGTGATATGATACTCGTGGTCTATGCCGCGGATGAAAGCAGCGGAAAGACCGCCGCCCTGAAATGCGCCGCCGCCCTGCAGGAGCAGAATATGAAAAACCGCCTTGACGGCAATGTGATAAGGGTGTGCGAAAGCACAGACGAAGACTGGCCCCACTGCGAAAGCTTCGGCAGTATAAAGCTGCCCGACATCAAGTGGAGAACTCCCGATGACGAGCTGGCGGATTACTATACCGAAATGGCGCGTCAGCAGACCGACCCGAATGCGGTATTTATCCGCGCGGAGAAAGGCAAGTTCTCGGATACCGGAGCAGACCTCGACAAGGTCGTGCATTCGCTCGGCTCGGATTATCCCATAGCACAGGATTCGCCCGTGACATTCTACTATTTCACCTGCCCCGACGGCGGCGAATATTATCTCTGTGATTTCAACTATTATAACGATACAGGCAGCTTTGCGTGGTATACGAATTACCGGGAATATAAGAAACGTTTCCCTGACAGTTGATGTCTCTGCCGCCCAAAAGCCATATATGAAACTGCTTTCTGACCTATGTACAGATCAGAAAGCAGTATTTATTTCCCGAGATTTTTTATTTTTTCGTTCATTCTCCGTGAAAGACGGATATTATAGATATAATACCCTGTCCATATCAGGAACGCGAGCACAAGCTCTGCTGCTATTATGAGCACAGTCTTTGCGGGTGAGCCGTCTGCGGGTATCCATCCTGCAAAATATGCGGCAATGATATATACAGTACAGCCGATGCCCATATGTATCAGTACCTTTATACCCATAGGCAGGGCTTCATTGTCATATATCCCCGACGGCAGACCGAAACCGAGACCGATGGCGGCACAGGCAGTCACCATTCTGGTGAAGGAGTAGCCCTCCATAGTAAAGCTGCCCCCGCCCTTTACGTCGTATACAATGCCGATTACGGCAAATATCAGAAGCGATACAGCTACCGAGGTGAATGTATTGGATAATATCTTTTTCATATGTTCCTCCTTGTCAGAGCCCGAGATACTTTTTGAATACGGGCAGATATTTTCTTGAGATATAATCGGTGCAGCCGTTTTTGAGCTTAAGCTGCACAGTGCCTCCCAGTCCTGCCGATGTGCTGTCAAGATATGAAAGATTCACAAGAGTACTTTTGGATATCTGCATGAATCCGCTGCCGAGCTGTGCGGATATCTCATACAAGCGCTTTTTTGAGCGGTACTGTTCCTTTTCACAGTATA
>CACZPE010000081.1 GCA_902782875.1 uncultured Ruminococcus sp.
AACTATGACACGGGACTTCTCGTGATATGGAGATAAAATGCACGGTTGTATATATGTGCAATTATTCATATGACAATTGTGCATATTGCATAAATATATTGTCTGTAATTACTAATTCTGACGGTCTGCGGAAACAAATATCGTCAACTTGCTGATTGTAATATGTACCTAAATGGTGTATAATTAAAAACGCGGGGGATCATCCCCGCATAAGTTCCGCTTTCTGCGGATATGGAGGTATTTTTATGGCTTTGCTTGAAATAAAAGGACTGAAGGTCGGCGTGGAGGACAAGGAGATCCTGCACGGCATAGATCTTTCGGTTGGCGCAGGCGAGACTCATGTTATCATGGGCCCTAACGGCGCAGGAAAATCCACTCTCGGTTTTGCGATCATGGGCAGCCCGGAATATGAAAAGACCGGCGGCACCGTAATGTTTGACGGAGAGGACATCACAGACGAGTCAACAGACAAGATCGCAAAGAAGGGTATATTCCTTTCCTTCCAGAACCCTGTGGAGGTGCCCGGTGTAACGCTTTCGAGCTTTATCAGGAGCGCTCTTGAGCAGGTCACCGGCGAGAGGATACGCCTCTGGGACTTCAAGAAGAAGCTCGCAAAGGCTATGGAGGCTCTGGATATGGATCCCGCCTATGCGGACAGAGACCTGAACGTGGGCTTCTCGGGCGGCGAGAAGAAGAAGGCGGAGATACTCCAGCTGCTTATGCTGCGCCCCTCTCTTGCGATACTCGACGAGACCGATTCCGGCCTTGATGTGGATGCGGTGCGCACTGTATCCGCAGGTATCGAGACGTACAAGAAGGATGTAGGCGGCGCTCTGCTTATAATCACACACAGCACAAAGATACTCGAGGCACTCAATGTGGATAAGGTACACGTCATCGTTGACGGAAAGAACGCATTCGAGGGCGGCAGCGAGCTTGTGGACAACATCAACGAGAACGGCTTCGAGCAGTTCGTGAAGTAAGGAGCGTCTCATGAAGGAAAAAACACAGGTCGCAGATATAGACAGGAGCTTATATGACTTCCGCAATGAGGACAAGGATGCATACCGCATAGACAACGGCCTTACCGAGGAGATAGTACTCAAGCTCTCCGAGGAGAAGGGCGATCCCGACTGGGTGCGCGAGCACAGACTGAAGTCCCTCAAGCTCTACAATGAGATTCCCGTTCCCGACTGGGGCCCCGATATCAGCGGGCTCAATATGGACGAGATAGTTACATATGTCCGCCCGAATACGGATATGAAGGCAAACTGGGATGAAGTTCCCGAGAATATCAAGGATACATTCGAAAAGCTGGGCATACCCCAGGCTGAAGTCAAATCCCTCGCAGGCGTGGGCGCTCAGTACGACTCCGAGCTTGTATACCACAACGTCAGAAAGGACGTTGAGGAGCAGGGTGTAATATATACCGACTTTGAGAGTGCTGTAAAGGGCGAATACGGCGAGATGGTGCGCGAGCATTTCATGAAGCTGATACCCCCCGAGATGCATAAGTTTGCGGCTCTTCACGGTGCGGTATGGTCAGGCGGCTCGTTTGTATACGTGCCCAAGGGCGTAAAGGTAGCGATACCCCTGCAGTCATATTTCAGACTCAACGCTCCCGGCGCAGGACAGTTCGAGCATACCCTGATAATCGTCGATGAGGGTGCAGACCTTCACTTCATCGAGGGCTGCTCCGCTCCGAAGTACAATGTGGCGAACCTGCACGCAGGCGCGGTGGAGATATATGTCAAGAAGGGCGCGCGCTGCCGCTATTCAACTATAGAGAACTGGTCCAAGAATATGTACAACCTCAACACCAAGTACGCCAGAGTTGAGGAAGGCGGCTCCATAGAGTGGATATCGGGCTCCTTCGGATCCCATATCTCATATCTCTATCCCATGAGCGATCTCGTGGGAGAGGGCGCACGCTCGGATTTCACGGGCATCGCGTTTGCAAATACCGACCAGAATCTTGATACGGGCTGCAAGGTCGCTCACCGTGCGCCCAATACATCGTCCTATGTAAATACACGTTCCATATCCAAGGGCGGCGGCGTGAATACCTTCAGAAGCGTGGTATATGTCGCTCCCGAGGCAAAGGGCAGCAAGTGCGCTGTATCCTGCACATCGCTTATGCTCGATTCCGAGTCGCGCTCGGATACCATACCCGCTATGGATATACGCACATCCGAATGCGATGTGGGACACGAGGCAAAGATAGGACGCATATCCGACGAGACCGTATTTTATCTCATGTCAAGGGGACTTTCCGAGGACGAGGCAAAGGCGATGATAGTCAGCGGCTTTGCAGACAGTGTTTCAAAGGAACTGCCGCTTGAATATGCTGTTGAGATGAACAATCTCATAAGACTTGAGATGATAGGCGCTATCGGCTGATACGGAGGTCAGATATGGAAAAGATATATATTAACCATCTTCCCTGCATAACATGGAAGTGGCTGAAGATGAACGGTACGGAGGCTTCCGATCTGCCTGTGACAGCGGATTCCATCAGCACCTGCCCTGCGGCGTGGGGCTTTGATCCCGACTTTACGGCATACGGCTCCGATATCGATGCTAAGAGCAATGAAGAGATAGAAAAGGCGCTTTTTGCCGATAAGATAGTAACAGGGCTCGGTCCTGATATGGACAGGCTCATAAAGGAGGCAGAGGTGCCCGTACTCAGGTATACCGCCGCTGAGGGCGAGCCTCTCGTTATAGAAAACATATATGAGGACGGCGACAGCAGACTTGCAGCCGTGGAGATAACTGTTCCTGACGGCGTGAACGCAGAAGTTACAGAGAAGTTCATATCGCATGATATAAACTCCGACGGTAAGGCTGTATGCGGCTTTCAGACAAAGTTCATCATCGGCAAAAACGCTACCGTCAAACTCGATCAGGTTCAGAAGCTGGCGAAAAATGTCGTGTTCTACAATGATATCGGCACATTCAATGCCGAAAACGGCAGGTTTGAGCTGGTTGAGCTGATACTTGCAGGCGGAACGACATATTTCGGTTCCCGCTCCAATCTTGCGGGTAAGGAAAGCTCTGTTGACATAGAGATGGCATATCTTGTAAAGGGCAGAGAGCAGCTTGACAGCAATATCGCCGCATTCCACAGGGGCAAGCGCACAGATGCGCAGATAAGAGTCAACGGCGTGCTCAAGGATGAGGCAAAGAAGCTCACAAGAGCAACGATAGACTTCAAGAAGGGCTCTTCGGATTCCGTGGGCAGCGAGACAGAGGATGTACTTATGATGAGCGACAATGTCATCAACAGGACAGTACCTCTCATACTCTGCACGGAGGAAAGCGTGGAGGGTGTTCACGGCGCGACTCTCGGCAGACCCTCCGAGGAGATTATGACATATATGATGTCAAGGGGTCTTGACAAAGACGAAATTTATGATATTATGGAAAAGGCACGTCTCGATGCTGCCGCTTCTAAAATAAGCGATGAGCAGACAAGACGTGAGATCGCGAAATATCTTCATCCCGGAGAAGAGCAGGAATAACTCCTGCTCACGGGAATTAACTTATACAGACACTGGAGGCTTTTGTATGACTGCTGCCGAAAGACGTGCAGACGATGAACGGATAAGAAAGGATTTTCCCCTGATATCCGAAGGTGACTTTGCGTATCTTGACAATTCAGCTACATCACAGAAGCCTTATTCCGTGCTTGCGGCAGTCGAGGACTATTACAGGCGCTCAAACGCCAACCCTCTCAGGGGACTGTATAAACTCAGCGTTGATGCAACGGACAGATACGAAGCCGCAAGAAAGGCTGCGGGCGACTTTATCGGGGCGGACGCTGACGAGATCATATTCACCAGGAACGCCACGGAAAGTCTTAACCTCGTGTCGTATTCATATGCGGCCAGCCACCTGAAGGAGGGCGACGAGATACTTGTCGCCATATCCGAGCATCACAGCAATATGCTCCCGTGGCAGAATGCCGCAAGGCTCACAGGCGCGGTGATACGCTATATCGAGTGCGCAAAGGACGGCTCCTATTCCCTTGAATCCTTCAGAGCGCAGCTGTCGAACAAGACAAGACTTGTGGCCATGGCGCAGATATCCAACGTCATAGGCAGGGAGAATGATATAAAGGCTTTTGCTGCCGAGGCTCACCGCATAGGTGCGGTATTTGTGTGTGACGGAGCGCAGAGCGCGCCGCATATACCCGTGAATGTAAAGGATCTTGATGTGGATTTCTTTGCTTTCTCAGGCCATAAGATGCTTGCTCCCATGGGTATAGGCGTGCTTTACGGCAAAAAAGAGATACTTGACGATATGCCGCCCTTCCTATACGGCGGAGAAATGATAGAGTATGTCACCCTTTGCGGTGCAACATATGCCGAGGTGCCGCACAAATTCGAGGCGGGCACGGTAAACGACGGCGGAGCGATAGGTCTCCATGCGGCGATAGACTATATAAACAGCATAGGCTTTGAAAAGATCGAGGAGCGCGAGAACTATCTCACTGCCCTTGCGATGGAAGAGATGAAAAAGCTGCCCTATGTGCATATCATCGGCTCTGAGGATCCTGCGGAGCATCACGGCATAATCACCTTCACCGTAGACGGCGTACATCCGCATGATATAGCAGCTATTATGGACAGCGACGGGGTCTATGTAAGGGCAGGCCATCACTGCGCACAGCCGCTGCTCAAATTCCTGCGCAGTACATCGACCGCCCGCGCAAGCATAGCATTCTATAATAACGACAGCGATATCCTCCGCTTCACGCAGAGCCTGTCGGGACTCAGGAGAAAAATGGGATATGCAGAATAATACCTTTTACAATGAGATACTCACCGAACACAATATGAATCCCTACCACAAGTTTGAGCTTGAGGGCGCAGACCTTACTCTCGAGGGAGTAAACCCGTCCTGCGGCGATGACATCATACTGAGTCTTAAGGTGGATGACGGGGTCATCACCGACGGTGCTTATACAGGCGACGGATGTGCGATATCACAGGCATCTGCTGATATGATGCTCGATCTGGTCATAGGCAAGAAGAAGGATGAAGCCCTGCGCCTGGCGGATATATTCGTCAGGATGATAAAGGGCACTGCTTCCGATGAAGAGATAGAGGAGCTTGAGGAGGCATCCGTGCTGCGGGATATATCGCATATGCCTGCAAGGGTTAAGTGTGCCGTGCTCGGATGGCATACCATGGAGCAGATGTTCTCTGCAGGGGAAAAGACCCCGCTGATACCGAAGGAAGACAAGCCTGAGGTATGTCATTTATAATACGATTGTATACAAATGGCTGCTGCGAAGTGCGGCAGCCGTTTTTTACAGATCCCTAAAAATGAATATTATTTTATCTATCATTAAAATTATGAGTGTTAATTTGTTAAATTTACAAACTAGACATAATATATCTTATAAAATTCAATATACAGCAGGCGGATATATTATATAATATAATATATGTGTATTAAATATAATTGTTAAAAATATAGATCACAGGAGGAATATTATATGTCATTGGGTAAGGTGCTCGTTGTTGATGATGATAATAATATCTGCGAACTTCTCAAGCTCTATCTTGAGAAAGACGGATACAGCGTTATGGTATCCCATGACGGCGATGAGGCTGTCATAAAGTTCAACACTCTCCACCCCGATATCGTTCTTCTCGATATCATGCTCCCCGGTCTTGACGGCTGGCAGGTGTGCAGAGAGATCCGCAAGAAGTCCAATGTGCCTATCATCATGATAACCGCAAAGAGCGAAACATTCGACAAGGTGCTCGGCCTTGAGCTCGGCGCTGACGACTATGTTGTCAAGCCTTTCGATACCAAGGAAGTTATTGCGAGGATAAAGGCTGTATCCAGAAGAATTGGTCAGTCCTCCTCCGAGCCTGAGATAAAGGAAGTAAAGTATGACAAGCTCGTTGTCAACATGACCCGCTATGAGCTGAGGGTCGACGGCAAGGTAATGGATACTCCTCCCAAGGAGCTCGAGCTTCTCTTCTATCTTGCTTCCAATCCCAACAGAGTATATACAAGAGACCAGCTTCTTGATGAAGTATGGGGCTTTGAATACTACGGCGATTCCCGTACCATTGACGTACATATCAAGCGTCTGAGGGAAAAGCTCGAGGGCGTTTCGGACAAGTGGTCGCTCAAGACCGTCTGGGGCGTAGGCTATAAGTTCGAGGCTGAAGAAGAAAATGCATAACAGCATCGTTTCGGACTATTACAAGCTGAGTGTCGCGATACTTGCTGCTTCGCTGCTGTTTATTTCGGCGGTTATGGGCGCACACTGTGTACGCACCATGCAGAAGAATGAAGAGGTTCATCTCAGGAATGCCGCGTCATATGCGGCCTACTGTGCGGTGCAGGCCTCTGGCGATATGGAAGAGCTTGATGATATGTTTCGCAACGGAGCTTCCTGGTCTGACAGAGATATAATCTTGTTCGGCGATGACGGTGATGTCTTGGCGTGCTCCGAGGCATCGCCGTTTTATACAATACGACTTACGGATTATTCCATGAAGCTTGTTGACAGAGAGGGCAACTACGCCTTTGATACTCTCGACGGCGTTTTTGAAGAAGCAAGGCCCTATGTGATATACCCCGTGGATGTCAACGGCAGGTCGTGCTTTGTCATCGTGTCAGATCCCGCTCCGTATGTGTTTGAGCTGCTTGCAAAGATGGCGCTGTATGTTATCGGCACTATGGCGCTGTGCCTTGCTGTGGCCGTAGCTATGCTCAGATTCTCGCTGAGCAGGATAATAAAGCCCGTAAGAGCTATGACTATAGCGGCAAAGCACTTCGGCGAGGGCGATTTCTCGCAGAAGGTCAACGTGCAGGACCACAGCGAGATGGGCTTCCTTGCAAATACCCTCAACGATATGGCCCAGTCCCTGGCTGAGACCGATAACGAGAGAAAAAGCTTTGTCTCAAATGTATCACATGAGCTGAAAACGCCCATGACGACTATAGGCGGCTTTGTTGACGGCATACTTGACGGCACCATACCCCAGAGCGAGCACAGGTATTATCTGAGCATAGTATCTGATGAGATACAGAGACTCTCAAGACTCGTGCGCTCTATGCTCAACATATCAAAGTATGAATCCGGCGAGATCGAACTGTCAAAGCAGCACTTCAATCTCACGGAGCTCACTGTCAAGACAGTACTGCTCTTTGAGAAGAGGATAAACGCAAAATACGTTGACGTTATAGGCCTCGATGCGCCTGCGTACTATATATCCGCAGACAGTGACCTTATACAGCAGGTCATATACAACCTGACGGAGAATGCCGTGAAATTCGTCAATGAGGAGGGGTATATCAGCTATACCTTTTCCGAAAAGGATGGCAATATAAGCCTTGCGATAAGAAACAGCGGCGAAGGCCTTAAAAAGAACGAGATGAGCAAGGTGTTCGACAGATTCTATAAGACAGACGAATCAAGAGGAAAGGATACCACAGGTGTCGGACTCGGACTGTCTATCGTTCGTTCCATAATCAAGCTGCACAACGGCACTATACTCGTGCGCAGCAGTGAGGGAGAGTATACCGAGTTTGAGTTCACGGTCCCTGTGGAATGATACTGTCTTGCACAGGCAGTATGATCTTGAAAGGAAATTCCCATGAATGATGATATTTTCAGAGAAACAACATCTGATACCGGATTCGGTGCGGGTAATGATATGAATACCCCCGCTGCAGAGGTATCCGACAGCACATCTGCACAGAGCGCAGCAGAAGAGAGCGGCAGTATGAATACCGCTCAGGAGGAGCCTGTGCAGCAGGAGAACAATACGTCGGGTATACCGCCGTATCAGTCCTATCAGTCTGCAGGTGCCGAACAGGTGCATGAAGATAAACCTGCACAGGACGATACTTCTGTATTCGCGGAGAAGGATTTCCGCCCGAAGGAATACAGCACCGCTCAGACATATGGTCAGGGCTTTGTGCCCCAGTATGGTGATCCCATGCAGTACGCCCGTCCGCAGGGCGTTCCGCCGTACGGATATGCGCAGAATGTGCAGAATATGCCCGGTCCGGGTCAGTACGGCCAGCCTCAGACGGGGGTACAGGATATGCGGTATAACGCTCCCTACGGTCAGGCTGGTATGTACAATTCCGTAAGCGGTCAGAACGGTGTACAGTACGGTGCTCCGCAATACGGTGCGCCGCGGTACGGACAGGCTGATAACAGCGGCTATGCACAGCGGACACCTCCGCAGTACAATGTGCCGCATTACGGATACGGTTATGAACAGCCGCCCCAGCCGCCGCTGGTACCCTCCGTTTCAGAGCCTGCAGGCAAGAAGAACACAAGCACGGCAGTCATGGTAATAATGGCGATCATAGTTGTGGTGCTTCTTTCGGCTGTTATGATAATACTTGCGATGAGGTCGAAGAACTCCACGGGGAGCGCTCTGGATCCGACTTCATCCGGCGGTCCTACTGAAAATGTCACCGTAAATATCGAGATGGATAAACGCCCCGCAGAGGACAAGAGCGACTATGAGGATGAGGAGAAGGGACTTTTCACCGTTCAGGGCGCAGTAAAGTATGCGCTCCCGTCGGTTGTATCCCTTTACGGATACAAGGAAGGCACTCCTGCTCCTGTTACATCGGCTTCGGGCACGGTACTGTCAAAGGACGGGTATATCGTGACCAATGCCCATGTTGTAGATGATGTGGA
>CACZPE010000082.1 GCA_902782875.1 uncultured Ruminococcus sp.
CTATGTTCATTCGGGAAGGAACGCCGAGGGGGTTGAGCACGATATCGAGAGGAGTACCATCGGGCAGGAAGGGCATATCTTCGGACTTGAGTATGCGTGAAACGACACCCTTGTTACCGTGACGGCCCGCCATCTTATCGCCGACGGAGATCTTTCTCTTCTGTGCTATGTAGCAGCGTACAAGTCTGTTTACGCCTGCGCCCAGCTCTTCACAGTTGTCTCTTGTGAATTCCTTTACATCAACTACAACGCCGGATGCGCCGTGAGGAACCTTAAGGGAGTTGTCCCTTACTTCCTTAGCCTTCTCGCCGAATATTGCACGGAGAAGTCTTTCTTCAGCGGTAAGCTCGGTCTCGCCCTTGGGTGTTACCTTACCAACGAGGATATCGCCGGCTCTTACCTCTGCGCCTATTCTTATGATACCTCTGTCATCGAGGTCCTTGAGAGCATCCTCGCCGACATTGGGTATATCCTTTGTTATGGTCTCTGCACCGAGCTTTGTATCTCTTTCCTCTATCTCATACTCTTCGATATGAACAGAGGTGTAAATATCTTCTCTTACGACTCTTTCGTTGAGGAGTACCGCATCCTCGTAGTTATAGCCTTCCCATGTCATGAAGCCTATGAGGGCGTTCTTACCGATAGCAAGCTCGCCGTTGCTTGTTGCGGGGCCGTCTGCAAGTACCTGACCTACGTGTACCTGCTCGCCCTTGCTTACGATGGGACGCTGATTTACGCAGGTGCCCTGGTTGGAGCGCTTGAACTTGGTGAGCTTATACTTATGAAGGGCAGCTGTGCCGTCCTTTATAACGATCTCATCAGCGGATACTCTTTCAACAACGCCGTCCTGCTTGGAGAGTATGCATACACCCGAGTCAACGGCTGCCTTGTACTCCATGCCTGTGCCGACGATGGGAGCCTCGGTCTTGAGGAGGGGCACTGCCTGACGCTGCATGTTCGCACCCATGAGAGCACGGTTCGCATCATCGTTCTCAAGGAACGGGATCATCGCGGTAGCGATGGATACGACCATCTTGGGGGATACATCCATGAAGTCTATGCGCTCTCTCTCGCACTCGAGTATCTGGTCTCTGTATCTTGCATTTACCTTTGCTCTTGCAAACTTGTGATCCTCGGTAAGAGGCTCGTTTGCCTGTGCAACGGTGTAGTTGTCCTCGATGTCTGCGGTCATATATACAACTTCGTCGGTGACAACGCCTGTTGCCTTGTCAACTCTTCTGTAGGGAGCCTCGATGAAGCCGTACTGGTTGATCCTTGCGAAAGATGCAAGGTAGGAGATAAGACCTATGTTAGGACCTTCGGGAGTCTCGATGGGGCACATTCTGCCGTAGTGGGAGTAATGTACGTCACGTACCTCAAATCCCGCTCTGTCTCGTGAAAGACCGCCGGGGCCGAGGGCTGAGAGTCTTCTCTTATGAGTGAGCTCTGCGAGAGGGTTGTTCTGATCCATGAACTGCGACAGGGGGGATGAACCGAAGAATTCCTTGATAGCCGCAGATATGGGTCTTATGTTTATAAGTGTGGTGGGGGTGATGTTCTCGGCATCCTGAGCCTGAGAGTTCATCTTCTCCCTGATGCCTCTCTCCATTCTTGCAAAGCCGATGCGGAACTGGTTCTGCATGAGCTCGCCTACGGAGCGGATACGTCTGTTGCCGAGGTGGTCGATATCATCAACGGTACCTACACCCTCGCAGAGATTTATGAAATAGCTTATGGAAGCATTGATATCATCTATGGTGATATGCTTGGGAACAAGATCGTCAACGCGCTGGCGCACCTGATCCTCGATCTCCTCGGGGTCTGCTGCGTTGTCGAGTATATCGCAGAGAACGGAGAAGGATACGAGTTCATTTATGCCGTACTTGGAAGCATCGAAATCAACATAACCGTTGATATCGACCATGCCGTTGCCTATGATCTTGACGTCTCTTTCCTCAAATGTGCTGACAAGCTCACCTGTAGCGGATGTGTGGAATTCCTTGTGCTCGATATGCACGATCACTTCGGTAACGCCCGCCTGCTCGATCTGCTTTGCCTTTTCATAGGTGATAAGCTCGCCTGCTTCAGCGAGTATCTCGCCTGTTCTGGGATCTGCAACGGGATTTGTGAGCCTGTGGCCGGAAAGTCTTGAAGCGATGCCGAGCTTCTTGTTGTACTTGTAGCGGCCGAAACGCGCGAGATCGTAGCGCTTGGGGTCAAACAGGAGCATATTCAGATGGCTCTGTGCGCTCTCTGCCGTGGGAGGCTCGCCGGGGCGGAGCTTCTTGTATACTTCAATAAGGGCAGACTCAACATCGTGAGTATTGTCCTTCTGTGTCATGGTCTGATAGAGTCTCTCGTCAACGCCGAACTTGTCGTTTATTTCCTCGTCCGTGCCGCAGCCGATAGCTCTGATGAATGTTGTGAGGGGGATCTTTCTGTTCTTGTCTATACGTACGTATACCACATCGGAGGAATCCATCTCGTATTCGAGCAATGCGCCTCTGTTGGGTATTACTGTAGCCTTGAAAAGATCCTTACCGGTCTTGTCCTTCTCAACGGAATAGTACACGCCGGGTGAACGCACGAGCTGGGATACTACAACACGCTCTGCGCCGTTGATAACGAATGTGCCGCTGTCTGTCATGAGCGGCAGATCGCCCATATATACCTCGCTCTCCTTGACGTCGCCAGTCTCTCTGTTATGGAGCTGAGCCTTGACAAGAAGCTTTGTTGCATAGGTAACATCTCTGTCCTTGCATTCTGCGATATCGTATTTAGGGTGGTCGTCAAGACGGAAATCAACGAATTTCAGAACGAAATTGTTGTTGAAGTCTGTGATGTCGGAAACATCACGGAAAACCTCTTTAAGCCCTTCCTCAAGAAACGATTCGTACGATTTCTTCTGCACCTCGATAAGATTGGGCATCTCCAGCGCTTCTGCTATCTTGCCGAAGCTCATTCTGGTAGTCTTGCCGAGCTGTACAGGTTTTACATTCACCATAGGCGGACTCCCTCCAAAAGTATTTCAAAAGGACATCATGTCCTGTATAATGCAATCAGCCTCATGTCTGCCGCGCTTTTTTCGTGGTTACAAAGCGGAAACAGGGCATGATTTCACATTATGATGCATTTTATAAGTATACGACAAACAAACAGCATTGTCAAGCGATTTTTCCATGTTCTACCTTTTAGACAAACAGGGGTTATGACCTGCGGGGAAAATTTGGCTCAGGCGGTGTAGAAATTTCGGTGCAAAACAGCCTTGCTATTGTGCATAATGACTATTGTACAAGCCGCGGAGCTTTATGTAATGGGACATTTGTGTATATGTAACAAAACAGTAACAAGAAACAGCACCGAAAAGTGTAAGATAAGTACACAGACAGGCAGGTCGGGAGTATTATGCTGTAAGATTTGCCGAGGTGCTTTTCGCAGATTTTTTTCCGTGATTATATCCGGAAGTGTGGTATAATAACATCATAAAGGCTCTTACAGCAAAAGAATACCTGTCAAGTATTATAGAAGAGCCTTGGATGGGTGATGCAGAGTGGATTATGAGCAGATATTTGTGAAAAAATGCATAGTGAAGAACAGACAGGACAGACTGTTATACGAGCTTGGCGGGAAAAAGCGGAGAGATGGCGCAGGCCGTTTCTGTCATGATGCCAAGGAACTGCTTATCCCCGAAAGGATAGTTCTGGCAGGACCTGTGTCCGAAAGCGAGATAGCCCATATCCTCGGGGAAAGGGCTATGTCGGAGGAATGTATGATAATGGCGTATAATACAGATCTGGACAGGTGCAGCTGCACTGCGGCGGAGGCACTCCACAGGGTGCTTGGCAACGGCATGGCTGCCGTAGTTATGGCAGGCTCCTTTGCCGTGGTTGAAACAGAGCAGTGCTGCGGTACGCCCATGAGATATGTACTAAAATACTGATCCCTTTACCCAAAGGGCTTTATGGTGAGGATATGAGATATTTTATTACCGAACAGGAACGAAAAAGGCTTCAGTCCACAGGCTTCTTTGAATTTC
>CACZPE010000083.1 GCA_902782875.1 uncultured Ruminococcus sp.
GCAAAGCTGAAAGGCATCGCAGATTCCATCATGTCCTTGCCTATTTCCTGGAGCCTTTCCATATATCCGGTGCCGGGAATCTTTTTTTCGTCAAGGGCGTTTATCTTTTCAAGAGCGGTTGCCGCAAGGTTGTTTATATCCGTAAGGGATATGGCAGTGTCGCCCACCCTGTTCCATGATGTGGAGCTTATCAGCAGAAGCTGCCATCTTGCAAAATGCCACGCGGTGCGCAGATCCTTCCCCGAGGGTATCAGAAATCCTCCGAGAACAGCATGGCGCATGGCTTTGTCGAGTCCGCCCGTCAGCATAATGAAGCCCTCGGGTACACAAAGACCGAATACGCTCTCGCGCAGGTTGTCTATCACGAATTCCTTGGTATCGGAGCGTGATATCTCCTTTTCGAGAAACAGGAGTATATCGCCGAGAATACCTCTGGTATCGGCGGAAAGGCTTTCCCATGTGCCGATATCATCGGGGAAAGGCACTACGCTGTTCCTGCCGCCTCCGAAGATATGCAGAGCCCTGAGTGTGATGTCAAATACGTCCATCATCACACCTCCTCAATAAACGAGAATAAGCTGTCAGCCGTTTCCCACTGCATTTTTGACGTGAACAGCCTGATCGTCTCAGTCTCGGAAAGCATCCTGCGTACATCTATACCGTTTTCGGGTATGGGGAAAGGCGGCTCGCTGGTGAGCACATCGGCAGGGTCGCTGCTGTCGGGGGAATAGAGCTGCCAGCAGCGCCTCGGCATATCGCCTGTATCGGTTATTATGCGCAGTCTGTGCTGTTTCTGTACGCCCGCTCTTGTCTTGCGTGAAATAAATGTCATATCCTCAAACGGGTCATGGACAGCTTCTTTCCTGCACTCCGTCGGGAATATCTCCGTTATGTTGTACGGCGCACGAAGAGAGTTGAAGAAGCACTCCGAAAAGGGCCCGAAGAGAAAATGGAACATGCCGTTTGAGCAGCGTATCTTGTTTCTGAGCATATCCCAGGCGTCAAAGCTGTCGGAAAGTATATCCCTGAACTTTTCCGTGTCGGTAGTGTCGTCATAGGGGTTTATCAGAAGCTCGTCGGGTATATTGAAGGTTGGGGAGACAGCGCCGCTTCTGAATTTTTTGTATAAAGACCCCTTGTCGCGCTCGAGCCACAGTATGATCGAGGGGATATGGGCAAAGAATTCCTCCTTGCGCTCAAAGGGAGCGCATACTCCCTCAAGTGACCATATCTCCTTGTTTCTTACTTCTTTAAGCCACTCTCCGGCCGCATCGCCCTCTACTCTTGTCGTGCGCAGAAGCGCACAGCAGTACGGGGAGGGCATCGCTATGAATATATATGTCCTGCCCCAGGGGTCAGAGTGTGTGAATTTTTCGGGGTATGCATCGGAGAGGTCGCCGTTTGACCACATATGGCTGAATGTGCTCATCGCAGTGAGCATATCATCAGTCCAGTAGTAGGGCGCTGTGAAGGTCTGATAGCCCTCGAGCCTCTCCTGACCTCTGCCGTATATGATAAGATCAAGATCCATTTTGTTACTCCGTTACTTTTGTTTTTTTACTTTTACCTCGCCTACGTCCGATGTCTTTTCAAGGGCGAATTCTCCCTCGAATACCTCGCTGAAAAGCTGCGGATCGGAACGAAGTGCGTCGATTATCGCAGACATATCCTCAAGCTGTCCGCTGAGCTGCGAGAAGCGCTCCTTCTCAGTCTTTCCCGCGAAGAGCTTAGGTCTTGCAAACATGCCGCAGAGTGAGTCGCGCTCCTTGTTGAGCGCTTTTTTGCGTGCAAGCGATGCATTGTACAGACAGAAGAGTACGGCGGTATCTATTCCGTGAGGTGATATCACCGCATCGTCCATAAGATTGTTGAGCTTATCCACATTCGCCGAACCGTCGCGTTTGGTGCCGACTGCAGTCACAGGAAGAAGCCCGCTGCTCCATTTGCGCACGGCCGCGCACTGGAATGTGGGGAAGAGTATATTCTTTTTCAGTTCCATAAGAGGCCGCCTGAAGTTGTTTTCTCTCAGTCTCTTGTCTATATAGGGATTATCAGTCTGCGTAAGTGCGGCTACAACGGTGAAATCGTCCTTTTCTCCCATTCCCCTGAAAAGGGCGTTTATGCTGTCTGCAGATATGGAACGGTTTACACCGACTGCTCTGAACATGCTTGTGTTTGCGTCAAAGGTGTCGTCGATATGCTCCTCCATAGCGCGGACATTTGCGAGTATTATCGCACCGTCACTGTTGTAGATATGGTTTATCAGCTTTGAATATACGTTTGATACCGTGCCGTCGGGATCGTCTATGAACTCTCCGCCGTAGTCGGTGATCCTGAGCCTTGCTCTCGGTTCATCGTTTACTATAACCTCAAAGGTCATCTCAGCGAAGTTTACCTTGTCGGTAGGAGCGTGAAAACCGCCCTTCTTTTCGCCTGCGGTCTCGGCTGACATGATCTGCCACTGACGTATCAGACGCTCTACCTGCTGAGCAGTGCCAAGCTTGTCTGCGCCCTCCATGTCGGATATATCAAGGGAAGGCACCTGTGCTGCATCCCTGAAGGATGAGGGCTTGCCCGGAGCTGCCGAGAATGCACCTCCGCCCCCGCCCTGAGACATCGCAAAGGGGCTTGAGATCATAGGTACTGCCTGTGCGGCCGCCCTGACAGGCTCGGGCTGTGAGCTTATCTCACCGCTGCCGACTGCAACAGGCCTGAAATAGATATAGTTCTCCTCTCCAGCCTTGCCGACGGAAAGCCCCTGACTGACCATGAGCTGTACCACACCTGATATGAATGAAGTCTTGCCCGATGCGGAACCTCCTACGAGCGATATATAGAATTCACAAAGATCACTCTCATTTTTCATCTTCAGATCTCCTTATGAAGTAATTTCTGCTGATCACAGTGCTTTTGAAAAAAGCTGATCGACGGTGCCGTATATTGTTGTGAAGTCGCCGATCTTTTCAAAGCCGTATTTTTCGTACAGGCCCTTCTCGCCGCTCATGATGTACAGTGTGTCATACCCTTTGTACTTTGCCCATGCTGCTGCTTTTTCAATCATCATTCCGGATATACGCCTGCCCCGCGCCTTCTCGTCCACGAACACAAATCCGACAAACGGCGAATACGGTGCGTCATCGGGCAGTTCGTCCTTCATCGACAGAGTGCAGAACCCGACTATCCTGTCTTCTTCACGGGCTGCGAACACCCGTTCATTCCCCGTGAATTCATTCTGACGCATCTTTTCCGCAAGCACAGTGCCTGCGCGCCATGTACAGCATTCCGCAAAGTCTGCCGTTTGGTCCCACAGTGGATGCCCGTATCGCATCTTATATACGGTTATCATACTACCCCTCTTTATGCGGCAGGTCATCCGCCGTGAATATATACGCATCAGCAGGCACAGTCACAGTCCCCATCGCGCGGGCTGCAGCGGCCTTCTTGCGGTTTTCGGGAGTATCCGCGCCGAAGTTTTTCTCTGCTATCTGCGAGAGAATGCGGTTGTAGCGCCTTTGCTTCATAGTGTCGGTAAGCTGTCTTATCAGCCTTGCATTGCCCTCGGATGTGTTGCCCGAAAGATACATATCATCTATATATTCCTTTGCGGCTGCCTTGCATTCCTCAGATACCTCGTCACGGGATTTTCTGCACATCAGCAGGAATATCTCATAAAGCTGTGCAGCATCATAGTCGGGGAAGGTGTATACCCTGAGCCTTGATGAAAGACCCGGATTTCTTTCCAAGAATTCCTTCACCTTGTTTTTATAGAGTATAAGTATCAGATTGAAATTCGCCCTGTCTGTCTCCATACGGTTGAGCATGGCGTGTATGGCGTCCTCGCCGCCCTTTTCAAGCAGCTGATAGGCTTCTTCTATTATAAGCACCGCATTTTTTCTGCAGGCTTCGTCTATTTTTTCGTTCATCTTGCCCGCACTGCCGCTGACGTATACGCTTGTAAGCTCCGATGCATCGACGTATATCGGTTCGGCAGA
>CACZPE010000084.1 GCA_902782875.1 uncultured Ruminococcus sp.
CAGATAAACGGCAAAACCATTACCATGCCTACTACATTGAATACGCTTTCAGAATGTATTGATGGCTCATCATATGAAGTAACACCGAAATATCTCGACGATTTCAAATCTGAAAAAGGTATTTTAGACGAGTTTGGTAAGCTATTCTGCGAATTTAAGAAAAACGATGAAACAATTTTCAGCACCTTCATCATGGAAGATGATTATACTAAAGAACTTGGCGATTGTGAAATTAAACATCTTACCTATAGTCCAAAAGTGTTCAGTGAAAACAACTTAATATTTTCCATGTCGTGTGGTATTGATTTTTCGAGCACCAGAAACGATATTATTGATATTTTAGGCGAACCAAATATGAAAGATCCTGATAACGGATTGAAATACTATCTACTTGATTCTAACAATAATCCTTGTATATTAACTTTTAATTTTAGGTTTGAAAGTGATGAAATGGCAAGCATCATTTATAACGGTATTGTCTAATATGTTATGAATCATCAATGCAAAGGACGATATCTTCGGCAAGCTTCGCGTATGGGTCGATGCCGACGGCAACGCTAAGAGCGGCGAGGGCGAGCTGAAGATCCTTGCGGCATGACACACACATTCAGGGGCGGGGGCTTGCTCCCGCCCTACGTATTCCAATGGCATCAGATAACAAAACAGCGTGCGGCCAAAGCCGTGCGCTGTTTACTATACCCTAAACCCTATCCCCTAAACCCTAAAGAGTAATATACAAACCGTCAAGCTCTTTTTTCAGATATCCGAGATATTTCAGATATTCCTCATCGGTGTTCAGATGCTCGAGTATCACGGGCATATCCCTGTCTGTCTCATCAAGTCTCTGCGCATAGTACCTCAGCGGGAACTCTCCCTCACCCGGGGCGCATTCCCTCAGCTGGAAGGTGTATTCCTCCCTCAGATGCACATCCTTGATGTGACAGCTTCTTATCCTGTCGCCGAGTACGTCTATGCACTCATCCACAAACTCCTCGCCGAAGAAATACCTCTGCGGGCAGTTGACCATGTTTATCACGTCAAGATGCACGCCGAACCGCTCCCTGTCCACCGCGTCGATGAGCCTTGTGTATTCCCGGGGCGATGACGGTATCATCCACGGCATGGGCTCTATGGTGAAGTATGTGTTCTTCACATCCGCCCTGTCGATGATCTCCCGTATCGTGCGGACGGTCCTATCAAACATCTCTTCGCTGAAATTCTCCCTGTAGCCGCCGTCCCATCTGCTGCCCGTAGTGCCCGCAACATTTACCGCGCATCTTGCGCCGATAGTTTCCGCGAGCCTCAGCTGCGCCACGCTGTAGTCAACGTTCCTTCGCCTTTCGTCCTCGTCCGCAGAGAGCATATTCCGCCATATGCCCACCTCCGCGATCATAAGTCCGTGCCTGTCCGCCGCATCCTTGTACTGCCTTATCACAGATTCGTCCGCATCGCTCTGCACAGGGAACACTACCGCACTGCACCCGAGCGACACCTGATTTGCAGCCCACTCCTCCGCCGATGAATGGGCCAGCGGCGATGATGTACCAAGTCTCATGTCATACCTCCTTATGTCGTGTGTCATTTATGACGTTATATCATAGCAGGCCTGCCGATATAGGCATCGGATCTGTTTGCCATAACAACAGTCCCGTTATTTTCATATTTTGCGAACACCTCTGTCAGTGCTGCGATATACTCATCGTAATCCCTGTCTCCGCTTTTCAGCGAATACGAGCCCGACAGACTTCTTGAAACAAATCTCTCCCTGTCATATACAAGCGGATGATCAAAGGACACATGATCATATACGCCGCCGAAGAATTTTTTTATCCGTATATCGTCTTTCTCAATGCCGCCCGAAAATCCGACGAACCGCGGGCAGTATCTGCGGTATATATCGTACAGCTCACGGTTGAGGCTGTCGCCCATGTCCCTGACATTCCACACCAGTATGACGCTGCCGTCTTTTTTGAGTATCCGCGCACACTCCCGTGCGAACTTCTCCCCGTCGAACCAGTGAAAGGCCTGTGCGGATGTTATATAGTCGGCGCAGCCGTCATCGAGGGTAGTGTTTTCCGCATCGCCGTTCACAGGGTGAAAGTTCGGATATCCGTCAAGTATCTCTGCCGCCTTGCGGCGCATATCTTCATTCGGCTCCACGCAGTAGACCGTGCTGCCTCTTTCGAGCAGCTGTGCGGCGAATTTGCCCGTGCCCGAGCCGATATCCGCTATCACCGACGCTGCCGACAGGCCGTATCTGTTATACAGGCTGTCTATAAGCGCGGGGGCATAGCCGGGTCTGCCTGCGGCATAGTCCCCTGCCCGTCCGTCAAATAATGTATTCACCGTTACTGTCACTCCCCTGTCTGCAGATCATTCTGCGGTCTGCCAGCGTGTCATATTCCTGTTGAACTTGGCGGTATACGCCCTTTTCAGCTCATCGGCAGTAATGCCGTAGCACAGCAGTATATCGTTATAGTACATCAGCACATCCGCCAGCTCCTCTATCAGGTGCTCGCGCTCTGGTATATCGCCGTATTCACCGCCGCTGCCGCTCTTCTTGACTATGTCTATGACCTCGCCTATCTCGCCTGTCATCCACAGCAGCTTATTCTTCCCCGTCTCGGGGGATACGGGCTCCCATATGCCTTTATAGCGCTCCTGGAGCTTTCTCTGCATATCAAGCATCTCGTCAATACCGAAATCAGCCATTGCACTTCTCCTGTCGATCATAAGTTGTCTTATATTACCACATTCTCCCCTCCTCTGTCAAGGTCGGCAGTGCCGACAGCCTGGTCGCAGATTTTTTCATCGGGGGGCGGTTACTTTGCGGCCCGGTAACTTTCATTTGTAACAAGGACCTTAAACCGTGCTTCGCACGGCATCACACTGCGTAGGGCATTTTTTTAGTGGAGGAAAAAAGCTCTGATTAGTTTGAATGTAACCATTTATTAAGCTAAACTTATATAAGTATTACAAGTGAAAAGCCATTTCAAAAAATAGAGTGGGTAGACCTCCCCTGAAAGGGAAGTCCTCATTACTGCGCAAAGAGGGGGACCAACGCTGTAAGCGTTGGTGGAAGGGTCTCCCCCACAAACATAAGCCCGGATACCCTTATCATATACATACAAACACATCGGATGGGTTCAATTACTAATTGCTAATTGAATACACTGTTACCATATATTTGCCCGATAAGCATCGCCGCTCCTTACAGGCCGTAAACGTTGATTTAAAGCACTTTTCCCGTTTTTTCAAAAAAATTTGTAAAAAAGACTTTATTTTTCATCGGGAATGTAGTATAATGTTTTATATATGGGCTCTTTCGGAGCCTAAAACGAAAGGAGTATATATCAATGATATATTCGCACGAAGTAGAAACAATGTGTCCTATCGCACAAGGCGTTGCTCACGGTGCCGCTCCGATACCCGAGGAGGCAAAATGGGTAAAGGCTAAGGAGATCAAGGATATCTCCGGCTTTACACACGGTATCGGCTGGTGTGCTCCCCAGCAGGGCACATGCAAGCTCACACTCAATGTCAAGGAAGGCGTTATCCAGGAATGTCTCGTTGAGACCATCGGCTGCTCGGGTATGACCCATTCCGCTGCTATGGCTTCTGAGATCCTTCCCGGCAGAACTATCCTCGAAGCCCTCAACACCGACCTTGTTTGCGATGCTATCAACACCGCTATGAGAGAGCTCTTCCTCCAGATCGTATACGGCAGATCCCAGTCCGCATTCTCTGAGGACGGTCTTGTTGTCGGCGCAGGTCTTGAAGACCTCGGTAAGGGCCTTCGTTCCCAGGTCGGCACAATGTACGGTACTCTTGCAAAGGGTCCCCGCTATCTTGAAATGACAGACGGCTATGTTACAGGTCTTGCTCTCGATGAGGACAACGAGATCATCGGCTATAAGTTCGTTAACTTCGGCAAGATGATGGACTTCATCAAGGCCGGCGACGATGCAAACACTGCTTATGAGAAGGCTCAGGGTCAGTACGGCAGAGTTGCTGATGCTGTCAAGATCGTTGATCCCAGAAAAGAATAAGGAGGATTTGTACAATGGCTTTATTTGAATCATATGAGCGCAGAGAAAAGCAGATCCTTGCAGTTATCAAGGAATACGGCATAAATTCTATCGAAGAGTGCGCTGATGTCTGTAAGGCAAAGGGCCTCGACATATACAAGCTTGTTGAGGGCATCCAGCCTATATGCTTTGAGAACGCAAAGTGGGCTTACACTGTAGGCTGCGCTATCGCTATAAAGAAGGGCTGCACAAGAGCTGCCGACGCAGCTGCAGCTATCGGTGAGGGTCTGCAGGCATTCTGCATCCCCGGTTCTGTTGCAGATCAGCGTAAGGTTGGTCTCGGTCACGGTAACCTCGGCAAGATGCTTCTCGAAGAAGATACAGAGTGCTTCGCATTCCTCGCAGGTCACGAGTCATTCGCTGCTGCTGAGGGTGCTATCGGTATCGCTGAGAAG
>CACZPE010000085.1 GCA_902782875.1 uncultured Ruminococcus sp.
ACAGACCACTGCAATGGCATACTGATATAAAAGATCGGTATAATCCGCACAGGATTATACCGATCGTATTATTTATCCTCGAGTTTTTTCAGAGCCTGGAGCTCTTCCTTATCCATCTTTGTCCTTGCTTCCTTGATGAGTGTGACATCCGCCTTGTCGAATATAACCGACGGATCATCGGAACGTTCGGGCTTGACCTTTATCTTGCCCGTGATAAGGTTTACCTCCTCGACATATCCCTTGAACTGGGGAGTGCTTACATAGGCGCCTACCTTAGGCGTGCTCCTGTACTCCTTCTCATAGAAATCCTGCTCGTATTTCAGGCAGCACATGAGTCTGCCGCAGGTACCGGATATCTTTGTCGGATTAAGGCTCAGCCCCTGATCCTTCGCCATCTTTATGGATACAGGCTGAAAATCCGTAAGGAAGGTCTTGCAGCAGAACGGTCTGCCGCACACACCGAGTCCGCCCAGCATCTTGGCCTCATCCCTGACACCTATCTGTCTGAGCTCTATCCTTGTCCTGAATACCGCCGCAAGATCCTTTACAAGCTCTCTGAAATCCACGCGGTTATCCGCCGTGAAATAGAAGAGGAGCTTATTGTTGTCAAAGGTGCATTCAACATCCACAAGCTTCATGTCAAGACCGTGAGCAAGTATCTTCTCCTCGCATATCTTCGCGGCATTCTTTTCCTTTATACGGTTCTGCTCCACTGTGCGCAGATCCTTCTCAGTCGCTATCCTTATGATAGTCTTGAGAGGCGACACTATCCTGCTGTCGTCCTCCATATGCGGTGCGGACGCTACTTCTCCGCACTCAACGCCTCTTGTAGTCTCTACTATGACTTTGTCGCCCTCCACAGGCCTCATATTGCCCGGAGAGAACCAGTAGATCTTGCCGTTCTCCTTGAAGCGCACACCTATTATCTCAGTCATTTATATCCCTTTCTTATCCGATGATCTTTCCCGCAAGCACTGCCGCCGCTGCATCGGTATTCACATTGAGCGCACAGGCCGAGGATATCCTCATCACTTCGTCATATATATCCGTAAGCCTGCCTACAGGCATTGCGGAGAGCATAGCCGCCCCGCTCACGTCACAGCTTATGCGCACATCCGAGCCCGACTTCTGAGCCGCCGCATCCCTTATCACCGCCGCAAACATGCCCAGCAGCTCCTTGAGATCATCCCTGTCCTTAAGCTCAGACAGCACCTTCAGCGCTCCGTACTCATCAGCCGATGCCGCCGCCCTTGTAAGCTGCCTTACACGAGAAACGTTCTTCATCAGCTTCTCATTGCCGTCAAGATATTCTATGCATCTGCCGATATTGCCGCAAAACGCCTCCGCCGCATTGTCAAGCTCGTCATCAGGCTTGTCGGGGAACCGCTCCCTGAGTGCTTCCATACAGCTCTCCCTGTCTGCCGTGCCGATCTCGGACGGCATGGAGCGCGATATGAGCGTAGGCAGAAAATCCGACAGGCTCTCTGATGTGAATATGAAGTATACAGGGTCGGGCGGATCCTCTGTGATCTTGAGCATAGCCGCCTGTGCCGCATCCGACCATCCGCTGCAGTCGGGGATAAGGTATACCTTCCTGTCGCAGTCGTTCGGTGATACATAGGCATCGGTTACTATGCGGCGCATATCATCCACCGAATAGTTCTTCTTTGAGCGCTCCGCAACGATAAAGTCGGGGTGCTCGTTTTTCATCACCCTGCGGCAGTCCCTGCACTCCCCGCAGGGCTTTCCGTCGCGGACATTTCCGCACAGAAGCAGCATAGCGGTGTATACAGCGGCCGTTTTCTTGCCGACGCCCTTAGGGCCTGTAAGCATATATGAATGCACGAACCGTCCGCTCGCCGACATAGCCGCAAGCGGTACAGTCACACTTGCCTTGGAATACAGTTTCATACAGTCTCCTTGCGGGACAGATCTTGTTTTTTCGATATGCAGTCCATTCCTGCCATAGTATTATAGCATATAACAGCGTAAAACGCAAGAGATACGGAGCAAAAAAGCTATGCACACATACCGGGAACAGAAAGCAGCTGCAGTTGCCTGCTTACAGAATAAAAAGGGGGAGCACCGCTCCCCCTGTAACTCAGATCTCTACTATCTGATAAAGCTTCTTGTCGCTCTTGCTCTGTGCCAGATAGTCATATACTATCTTCAGGGCTTCGCCCTTTGTAAGTCCCTCATTCGGCGAGAATTTCCCATTCTTTCCCTTTACAAGGCCGTCTGCCTTTGCAAAGACGATCCATCCGCAGTAAGGATCATTTGCATTCACATCGGTGAAGGGCGCCTTGTATATGCCCGGCACCTCCGCCGCTTCCGAATACTCATTTGCAAACAGCCTTACGTAGATCTTTGCAAGCTCTGCATGTGTGAGCTTCTTGTCACGGTCCTTGTGAGGAACGTATTCCTTCTTTATGCTGTCGTATCTGTCGGGATACAGACCGGAGATATTGTTGGAGCATATATTTCCGAAAAGGGCTGCGAATTCACCGTTTGTGATGAGCTCATCGGGTGCGAGCTTGTCGCTGTCGGTGACATATATACCGTAGTCGAGCAGGGTCTGTATCTCCTTCTCGTACTTGTAGCCCTTTATGTCTGTATAAGCTATGACCTTTTCCTTCTTTTCGGGCTTTTGCGCCTTGTAGTAGATGCTTGCGTCATATTCATTTATCCTGTCGCCGGTGAGAGCATTTATCATAAAGCTCGAATCAAAGCGGTAGGTAAGATACATATGAGGCTTGAGCTGAAGATCAGAGAATCCTGTATAGTAGAGGTCGGGCTTCATATGCTCGAACAGCTTCTCATATGCCGCATCCTCGCCGACAAGGTCGGGCTTCGGGAATTCAATATCGTGATAGCTGTAGCTGAAGCTCAGCACCTCACCGCGGGAATCTACCGTGATATCTATATCATCAAAATCCGCGCTGAGACCGTTTACGTATCTGGTATAGCCTACATTGCCCTCAATGTCGGTATAGCTCTTTGTCTTGTATACATACGGTGCCTTGTCAGCCTTGTACTCGTCCGCCTTTTTGCCCATGAAGTGCTTTGCTGCCGCATTTGCACGGGCAAGCACCGCATCGTCGTCTGCAGGCTTGGTGTTGGCATTCTTGCTCTTCGAGCCGTAATCGTATTCCTTGCGGAAGCTGATGAATTCGCCCGTCACAGCATCCATCCTGACTGTAAGCTCTATGCTGTCCTTGGTCTCATCGGATGATGTGAACTCAAACTCAAGCACGCGCAGCGGCTGTTCATTGCCCTTGATATCGGTATAGCTGCTCACGTAGTTCGAGCTGTTGACAAGCTCCTTGTTGAATACGATGAATTCGTCCTTCTTTATCTTCTCAAGGCACTTCTCATAGGACATGTACTTGTTCTCGTCCATTACAGCGGCAAGCTCTGCCTCTGTGAGACCGCCGTTATCCTCTGCGGCTTCCTCCTCGCACGCCTCCTCGTACATATCCTCATCATCGTCGTCGGTGTCCCACTCGTATGCATCGGTGTAGGAATACTTCTCCATATCGTCGTATATGGCGGTTTCCTTTCCCGTTATGGCATCTATCTCGTTCTTGCCGTATACCGTCGGGGTGTATACAGGGAGCACGAACTGCCTGTAGTCATAATCCCCCGTCTCGTCGTTGTATTCCCATGTTGAAAAGAGCTTGTACTTTGCTTCAAGCGGCTTGCTCTGCTTGTATATCTGCGATACCTGATCGACGGTGAGACGCTTTGATGCATCGGGGAATACCGCATCATTCCACCATACCATCTCATATTTCACAAGCGCGCCTGTATCCTTGTCTATTACAACAGTACCGCCGTTCTCGTCAAAGTCTATCCCGCTCACCGGTCTTGTGATGTTGTATCTTATGTCGGATGACCTGAGCGCATTTGTTGACTGTACGCGCTCAAACACAGGCTCACCCTTGAGGTCGGGATATATATCCTTCACGTACTTCTTCGCAAAGCTCTCCGCCTGCTGATCAGTAAGCTTCGCAAAGCCCGTCCTGTTTGTCCTGTTCCTGTCGTATACATCCACAGAGGTGATGATGTTTTTGTGGCACTTTACCGTTATGCTCTTTGTCACAACAGTGTCCTCGCCCCAGGAACGCTGTACCTTTTCTTCCTTGTACCATTTGAGCTTATAGAATGTGACGCCGTACTTGCTGTCGGTATCATATTCAAACTTGTTGAGCTCCGCAGGTATAGTCACCCTTGACTTCACGCTCTTGATCACCGATTCGAGCGCCTTGGCCTCCGTCGTCACCGACGATGTCGCCGTCTTTGCCTCATCAGCATACACGCTTATCGGCGTGCCTGCGATAACGAGCACTGCGAGCAGTGCAGCAGCTGCTTTTTTCATATATCGTCCTCCCCTTAAGGTTTTAGATTATCTTTATACTATATACAATCCACACCCGTGATATTTTTCATTTCATACAAAAAGACGGAGGATACCGTCCTTTTTGGATTATCCGTTATCCTCCGTTCTGTCATCCGTATTAAGCGCCGAGCGCAGGCTGTCCGTCACGAGGCGCTCGGGAGATATGATCAGTACAAGCCTGTCACCGAGCTTGTATACTCCCGATATGAATGATGCCCCTCTCAGAAATCTCGGGGGTATCTTTATCTGCTGCGGGTCAAAGTCCTCAACGGAGCACACCCTGTCTGCGGCAAGGCCGAGATACTCAGCCTCCTCCATATCGCAGTCGGTCACGATGACGCAGTCCGTGTTTCCCGCAGGTGCGCCGAATCTGCATCTGAGATCCACAACAGGCACTACATCCCCTCTTATATGGAGTATCCCCTTGGCACA
>CACZPE010000086.1 GCA_902782875.1 uncultured Ruminococcus sp.
GGCCCGCGATACCGCAGTATATGCTTGAATACTATTATCCAACAGGACTTGATGAACAGTTTATCGTGTGTATGCCCTCATACAGGGGTACGGTGCTGTCATACGACAAGGATCTTGACAAGAGCACCGTTACAAGAGAGCAGTATATACAGGATGCTCTTGCGGTGACAGATTATCTCTGCGAACGCTTTGATACCGACAAGGTGTACCTTATGGGCCATTCCTTCGGTACGGGGATAGGCCTTGAGCTTTCCTTCCGATATCCTGAAAGATACACCGCATATATCGCCATGAGCCAGATCACCGATCAGCCCGCATCAGAGAAGATGGCATATGAGCATATGAAGGAGATATGCACCGACAAGGCTTTGCTGAAAGAGCTTGAGAGTTATTCTGATGCTTTCGGTGACGGCTTTGACATGAGAAGCGACAGGATGCACACATATTTTTCAAAGACAAGAGACAAGGCGATGCACAGCCTCGGGGTAGGTACGACACGTGAAATGCGGTCTGTCATAACGGAGATATTCTTTCCGTCGCTCAGGATGACTGATTTCACACAGACGGAGCGCATAAATATTTGGCAGGGCAAGGCATATATGAAGGGGACTCCTTTGGACAACGACAGCTTTACCTTCAACGCGGAGGATATAACGACACATCTTGACATACCCTACTATATGTTTGCGGGAGTATATGACTACACAACGGCATACCCCCTGCAGAAGGAATACTTTGAAAGAATTGACGCACCTGTAAAGGAGTTTTACTCATTTGAGAATTCTGCTCACTCACCGCTGTATGAGGAGCCTGTAAAAGCAAAAGAGATACTTGAGCGGATTAAAGAGCAGAACAGTGGATAAAAGCTTTTCAGATAAGAAAACGAACACTTTTTGTGATAATGACATAGCAGAGAAAAATTCTGCATACATTGTGGTCTGAATATAATAAATAAACGGAGGTATTACCATGAGCGCATCTATCGACATCAACAAAAGCTTCACCGCAGATGAATTCACCTCGGTGAACATCTCGGTCTCTACAGCAAACCTTACCGTCTGCGAAAGCAGCGATGACCTTGCACATATCGAGTGCAGGAACGTTCCATCGGGCTCATATGCTGAGATAAGCAGCGGAGTGCTCCGTGTGAAGATAAAGGAACCCGATATAATCGATAAGCTGGTGAATAATCTCTTTACGGAAACTACCTGTAAGATAAGCCTGCCTTCAAAGCTCAGCGACAGCTTTGATACGGATGATAAGATATATGACAGCTTTATTGCGGATATCGGTGTCGGGAACGCCACAATAAAGGGTGTGGCCTGTGTGAATGCAGCTATCAGGACAGGTGCGGGCAACAGCCATATAGAGAATGTGACCGCAGAAAAGACTACAAGGCTTGAATGCGGTGTGGGCAACGCTGTGATAGAAGGATTTGCCAGCGGTGATCTTGATATAAAATCGGGCACAGGTAATATTGATATAAGAGGAAATGTATGCGGACTCGGTATTCAGGGCGGCATAGGAAATATCCGCTTTGAAGGCAGAGTTGACGGTGATATCGATGTTAAGGGCGGCATAGGTAATATAGATCTGAAGCTGCACGACAGACATGAGGGTGAGTATAAGCTCAGGACAGAACACGGTATCGGCAGAGTAAATGTAGAATACGTTAGATAAGGAGATATAGGATGAAAGACAAAATAAGAAATATTTTTGATCTTTGTCTTGGCCTGCTGATACTTATCGCGACAGTATGTGCATATTTCGGCCACTGGGATAATCTCGGTGAATACTGCTGTATTTCGGGAATAACGACGGGAACGATTTTTACAGCGTCATTCTTTTACCGCAGAAAAAGCGGAAAATTCTTCCCCGAATGGATATACATCAACTGCTCTGTAGCAACGATAATTATACTTATCGCAACCATCGGACTCGGGCTTAACCTGAACGGCGCGTTCATATTCATACATATAATCGATCCGCTGCTGATGTTTTTATACTGGGCGATTTTCTGTGAGCATGAGAGCAGGATACGTACTCTGCCGACGGTACTTGTTTTCCCCGTAGTGTATACCTTACTGTCGGGAACAATACTTATGATAACAGGGGACTGTCCGTTCCCCGCATCACTTGTGCTGACAGGTCATACTCCCGTTGTTACGGCATTACTTGTGATCGCAGTTTACGCGCTTTTACTCTTAGTCGCATCCGTATATTATTACGGCGCCTGGCTGAAACGCAGAAGATTACAGGCATCACAGGGATAAGACATAACCGACATAAAGCCGCATTCAGATGCGGCTGGTAATATACTGTAAACAGTATATTACCAATGAGTATCAGCACATTCGGTCATATACGGCTGTCGGAAAATTACTTAAAAAACTGTAACGAAATCCGTTTTTGTTCGTCTAATATAAGAAAGCGGGATTTTACGTCGGTTATATTTTGAACATAAAAGAACAGGGAGATAATAATGAAAAAAGTACTGAAAATCGTGGGGAAAATATTTCTCGGAATACTGATAATGCTATTAGTGTTCCTTTTGATAATATTCGTATATCACAGGATCATGCTGAGCAAGGAAAAGCCGCTCCTTGAACCGCTCGGGCAGATGGTAGAGGTGGACGGGAATCAGATGAGCATATACACCGAGGGCGAGGGCGACCGCACGATCGTCATCATGTCCGGCTCGGGAATGCCCTCTCCGATACTGCAATACAGTGCGCTGTACAGACAGCTGAGCGATACCTATAAAATAGCAGTCATA
>CACZPE010000087.1 GCA_902782875.1 uncultured Ruminococcus sp.
ATATAGAAAAACCCCAGACACGCGCAGTCGGTCTCAAAGGTAAATGAACCGCCGTCCTTTGTAACCAGATCATCGGGGAACAGTTTGGGATATACAGTATTCACACCGTATTCAAAGCCGTCCATATCCGTTATCTCAAGCTCTGATGCTCCAACTATTCTTGCTTCCCTGTAATAATCGGCTGTATACGCCTTTTGCGAAAATGAAGTATCAGATATATCAATATTGTCCCTGTCGTCATACACCGAATCAAGATAACGCGACAATATCTGACCTATGAGCATATGTCCGGCATCATTCGGATGGATATTGTCAGGAGAAATATCCTTCCACTCCAGGGTGCCTGCGGCTACCTCGGGATATACCGCTTCACGGTAGCTGAGCATCGGCAGATCATAGGCCTTTCCGATCTCACTGTGTACCTCCCACAGGCTCGCGCCGTTATCCTGAGTGGTAAAAAGCAGTATCACCGCAGGTTCACTGTCACAGTTCAGTATCTTTCTAACAAGACTGTCATACGAATACTTGTTTATCAGTCTGTCTGTATCATTCACCGAAAACTCCACTATCACCACATCCGGAGAATAAGACAGAAGCTGTTCATCCACACGATGAACACCCAGATATGAATCTGTACCGCCTATGCCTGCATTGACAAACTCAACATCAGCAGAGGGAAATTTATCCGTCCAGTATCTGTAAAACAATGAAGCATAGCATTTATCTGGATTTGATGCCAGGCTTCCCTGAGTGATGGAACCGCCTATAACGCCGACAGTTATCTTGTCGCCCTTTTCTGCCTTTTTCATTTTCTTTGCAAGGCGCGATCTGTTTCCTTCGCTTATCAGGGCGCGTGTATACATATCATCCGTCAGACCTTCTGAAATATCAACAGGCTCTGAAGGTACGGAAGATTCGGTAACCGACACCTTAGTAGTCTCAACAGTATCCCCTGTCTGAGACACAGATGTCTCCTGTGCGGATGTACATGCTGTAAGAATAATGCACAGCACTGCGGTCAGAAATTTCTTCATTGCATCACCTTCGAAAAAAGCGGTGACAGCATGTGTCACCGCCAAACTCATTCACTGTATTTCTTCTCAACAGCCGACCAGTCTAGCACTTCAAAGAACTCTTTGATATAGGCAGCGCGGAGATTCTTGTATTTGAGATAGTACGCATGCTCCCACACATCAAGAGCAATAAGCGGCTTTCCTATCCCCATAGTTATGGGATTGTCCTGATTAGGCGTGCTTATGACGTCAAGGCTGCCGTCATTCTTTACATAAAGCCATGACCAGCCCGAACCGAATCTGCCTGTCGCAGCCGCAGAGAGCTTTTCTATGAGTGCTTCTACACTGCCGAAAGTCTTGTTTACAGCATCTGCAAGAGGGCCCTCAGGTGCTTTCTTGGGATTGGGAGAAAGGATCTCAAAGTACAGATTATGGTTGTAGTATCCGCCGCCGTTGTTGCGCAGCATATTACGCAGAGCCTCATCAGAAACGCTGTCAAGGGATGAAAGTATCTCCTCTGCGGTCTTGTCTGACAGACCTGCCTTTTCTGCAGCGGTGTTGAACGTATTGGTATATGCCGCATGATGCTTGGAATAGTGGGTTTCAACGGTAAGAGCATCGATATGGGGCTCGAGCGCATCATACGCATACGGAAGTACATACTGGGAAAACATGGTCACAGCCTCCTTTTAATTAGATATTGCAGAAAGTATACCATAATAAAATGCATTTGTCAATATCACAGAAAAATAAAAAATCCCCATATATCATTGACAAAATATCACCTCTGTGATATAATATATTTATATATTTTGCTGATTTTGGGAAGGTGTCTTAAATGAGCTATAAAAACGAATTTATCAGGTTTATGATGGAGTGCGGCGTGCTGACTTTCGGAGATTTTACTCTTAAGAGCGGACGCAAGGCTCCTTATTTTATCAATGCAGGTAATTACCGCACAGGCATACAGCTTGACCGTCTCGGCAGATTTTACGCAGACTGCATAAAGGAAAATGATCTGAAAGCCGATTATATATTCGGGCCTGCCTATAAGGGAATACCCCTTGCTGTAAGTACAGTCGTGGCCCTTTCCTCCAAATACGGTGAGGATATCGGATATTTCTTTGACCGTAAGGAAGTCAAGGATCACGGCGAGGGCGGAATGTTTGTCGGATGCACACCCAAAGACGGCGACAAGGTCATAATAATAGATGATGTCATGACCTCGGGCAAGGCTCTCAAGGAAGTCTATCCTAAGGTGAAAAGTGCAGCAGATGTAGATATTTCCGCAATGGTAATAACAGTAGACAGAATGGAAAAGGGTCTTGACTCCGATCTTTCTGCTGTACAGGCAACGTATAAGGAATTCGGCATCAAGGTCTATTCTATAGTGAATATAAACGACATAATCTCTGCCATAGAAAACGGAGAGATAGCAGGCAGGGAATACCTTGATAAAATGAAAGAATACCGCTCACTCTACGGCGTGTGAGCCAGATAAAGGAGAATGTAATATGAGTGCTAAACTTGATCTCACAGCGGTCGCTCCCCAGCTTGCCGATGCAGTGATATACATGGACGGTTCGCCCGCCTATGCTGCTTTTAAAGAAGAGATCGAAGCGATACTCGCCGATCTCAACAGCTCGGGCCATCTCCCCTCTCAATGGAATCTTGATCCTTCCGATCTCACCGAAAAATCCGAGGAGACCCTGAAGAATATGCAGAGAGCATATCTTATATGGACATTTCACGAACAGCAGGGCACTCCCGATGATGAGAACAGCGTTGCTTCTCTCTACAAGCTTTTCTACAGATCACACCAGGAGATCCTCACGGCACTCAACGGAGGAAGCAGGATAGAATCTGTCGATGTTGCTTCTTTCATAGAAAGCTTCAAGCAGAAGATAAACTCCGACAGCAGTCTGTATGAAAGCCTCAAGAAGTTTTTCAAGGACTATGTATACGGATACTTCTTCAATTTCCTCACAGAGCAGACGATAATGAAGAATTATGCAGAGATGCTTGCATATCTCGGAGTTATCTCAAATATAGTAAACACCAGCGTATCCGAGCAGCAGAAGGTACTCCCGAAAATGGCTCCTCTCATGCAGAACGACCGTTTCAAGTATATCTACGGATTTGTTCCTATGGATACGATGCTCAATATCATATTCAACAGGATTTATCTTGACTCGATCCCTGCAGATGAACAGGAATACATAAAATCCGACATCACATCGTATATACGTTCCAGATACAAGACAGAAAGCGAAGACGGAGTAGAACGTGTAGCTGATAACGCTGCGGCTGAATTTGCATCTGAGTATTTCTCCTATACGGATTCCTACACTATGGCAAATGATCTGTATACAAGATACTACAGCGGCACCCGCACATTCCTTGACTGTGACAGGACAGATACAGGTGATTATGACACTGTAAAGATCACTACCGTTATTGATGAAAAGCTGACAAAAGGCTTTGAGCCTTTCTATTCCGCAAACAGGGAAACAGAGCCTAATATCTCTGTAGGCGGAGACAACAACGGTTTCAAATATCCGATAATCTTCAAGGATACAGACGGTTTCTGCTTTGCATCTGTATATGCTCCTTTTGTATATGATGCACTTGAAAGCGGCATATACACTGAAAGTGATGTTCCGTCGGGAACTTTCGCATTCATCGATGAAGCACTTGCAAGCGACCCCATCAAGAAGGAATCCGGCTCTGATTCTGCTTCTCCGACCATCAGACGCGACAGACTTGCTGTTGCCGAACAGATAAAGCGAATAGACTCCGACAAGATACCCAAGGATGTGAAGAAAATGCTTCTCCTTGAGCAGTATCTTTGTCTTGCAAGCTCAAATATGAGTGCAGAAGCCTATGATGATATGCTTGCACAGAATGTGTTCGGCACTGATCTTTACGAGGAATATATCAGATACAGGATGAACATTCTCGCTGAACAGTCCCTTAAGGACAGAAGCACTAAAAAATCGCTTCTTGACAGCGTAAATGCTATCACGATCTGATGAGACAGATAAGGATTGATATAAAGCCCGACTACGCCGCTTACGGACTTGATTATCAGGGGAAAGCCACACTTACCCTGATGATACATGATTCCCAGCCGGAGCGTGTATTTCCGACGCTGATCTGTGTACCCGGAGGGTGCTATTCAAGATGCTCCAAGCGTGAGGGAGAGCCGCCGGCGGTAAGGTTCTACTCCTACGGCTATAATGCTGCCGTGCTTGAATACAGTGTAATCGACAAGCCGTTCCCAACTGCTCTTCTCGAGCTTTGCGAGGCTGTGAAGTATATCCGTTCACACAAGGAAGAGCTTTGCGCCACGGATGATGTGACAGTTATGGGATTCTCTGCAGGCGGTCATCTTGCAGCCTCTCTCGGAGTATACTCCCAAAAGTACGGCGGTATTGCCGTCCGCCCGGACAGACTTATCCTCTGTTATCCTGTCATTACATCGGGAGTATATACACACAGGGAATCTGCCGAAAACATCGCACGGGATTCAGATACTATGGATCTTATATACTTAGAGAAGCATATCTCCGATAGCTTCCCGCCGTGCTTCATATGGCACTGTGCAGATGACAGTACCGTACCTGTGCAGAACTCACTGCTTCTTGCACAGAGTCTGTCTGAAAACAACATACCGTATGAGCTTCATATCTTTCCCGAAGGCGGCCACGGCATCGCTATGTGTGATATTACTACAGTACGCGACGGGGATTATGATAAATACATCAATCCCACGTGCGCACAATGGTCTGAGCTTGCTCTTGATTGGCTCAGAAGAAACAGTATATAAAGGGTTCTCCTTTATAAATTCATTTGGAGGTATTTTTAGAAATGTTTGATCTCAAAGGCAGAGTAGCCGTAATATCAGGTGCTTCATCGGGTCTCGGTGCTCAGATGGCAAAGGGATTTGCTGCTCAGGGTGCAGATCTCGTTATAACAGCACGCAGACTTGAAAGGCTTGAATCTCTTGCAGAAGAGATAAGAAAGACAGGCGTAAGATGTCTTCCTCTTAAATGCGATGTAACAGATTCGAATATGGTAGATGAAGTAGCTGCAAAGGCTGAAGCTGAGTTCGGCAAGATAGATATCCTTGTCAACTGTGCGGGCTCTGCCAAGAACGCAGGCGTACTCAGCATGACCAACGAGGAAT
>CACZPE010000088.1 GCA_902782875.1 uncultured Ruminococcus sp.
CCCCGGAGGAAGCGTTGGAGTTTGAACGGAAGATATCCGGGGTGCTTGATGCATTCAGTGCATTTGAATGGTTAAAAGACGATATTCAGGTCATCAGACGGCATATACTGGAGCTTACTCCGAGGGTGTATGCTGCCTCGGGTGATATGGACGGAGCAGGAAAAGAGACCGAAAAGCTGGCACAGCTGTGCAAGGATATATCGTCCCGCTGTAAGGATATGGACAGCAGAAAAGCTTTGTCACATATAGAAACAACACTTATGAATACAGACGAAAAGTACCGTGATATGGTAAAGGCTTCGGACGGCTGCAGAAATGCTTTCAAAATAGCGGAGGGTATAGATCATGCGTGAAGAAACAGATGCCATACGCAGACACTATGATGCGGACCCTGCGAAGGAATGGAACAGGCTCAGAAAGAAGCAGCCCTATGAAAAATATATCACCGTTCATATGATGGACAGATACATAAAACAAGGCGACAGGATACTCGACATCGGCGGAGGTCCCGGGCATTATTCGATACATTATGCAAGGCAGGGCCATGATGTGACACTGTTTGATCTGAGCGGTGAAAATGTTCGCTTTGCAAAAAGAAAAGCAAGACAGTACGGGGTCAGGATAGATGCAGTACAGGGAGATGCGCTTGATCTTTCTCGTTTTGAGTATAATTCGTTTGATACGGTTTTTCTCATGGGGCCGCTTTATCATCTGATGAATGAAGAAAGCAGGGTAAAAGCGATACGCGAGGCTGCACGGGTGCTGCGCCCGGGAGGATATCTTTTCAGCAGCTTTATCCTCATGTTCGGCGGAGTTATCTACGGTCTGCGTGAATTACAGGATACGATACTATCGGATAAGGAACAGGAACTGTTTGATATAGCCGCAGAAGGGCGGAGCCATTCGTTTGAATCATTTACCTATTCTTATATGACAACTGTGAAGGATGCGAAAGCGTTATTTGAAAACATACCATCGCTTCATACCGAAACGGTTTTCGGTCAGGAGAGCATACTCTCACCGTACAGGATAGTTTTATCGCAAAGCTCCCCGAAGGTAAGGACAGCATGGTATGATTATGCACTTAGGTTCTGTGAAAAAGAAGAGTATCTGACGCATACCGAGCATCTGATGATAGTATCACGCAAGGATATGTGAGTACAGGAGAGATATGATGAACAGGATATTATGCTCAACAGGAGCGTTTGTGGGCAGATACAGCGGGTATGACTATACCCTGCTGAAAAGAGTATCTGATGAGGTCTGCTGTGACGGATTCGAGTATATGATGGATAAGGCGGATTATGACAGAAGCAGTGAGGTTATAGCATTTCTGAAAACGCTGTCAAAGCCTGTGATCACTTTTCATACCGAAAAACATGTAGGTGACTTCATCAGCCGCAATGCGGACGGTGACGATGAAAACGCACTCGTGCTCTTTGAGAAAAACTGCATCATGGCCGCCAAAACAGGTGCCCGGCTGATGGTGCTCCATCTGTGGAACGGACTTGACTCCGACAAGGATCTGCCGCATAATATACGTATGTTCAGAGCCCTGAAAGATATGGCGGACAGATATTCACTTGTACTCACTGTCGAGAATGTAGTGTGCAATACACATGACCCGATGCATAACCTGCGTGCGCTTCTGTCGGAGTATAATGATATACGCTTTACCTTTGACACGAAAATGGCTGAATTTCACGGACAGCTTCAGGAACTTTATCTGTCTGAAAACAAAGATATATGGCAGCACATTTCGCATATCCATGTAA
The DNA here is from genome assembly GCA_902782875.1 of uncultured Ruminococcus sp. The sequence goes on from CACZPE010000088.1 coordinate 1,776, forward strand.
ATGACTACAGGGGCGGAGTGATGGACTGGGAAAATCTGAGAACTCTGCATATAGGCAAGGGTCAGATAGATTTTGACAGCTTCTTTTCATTCGTGAAGGATAACGGGTACAGCGGTGACTTTACGATAGAATCTACTTCATTTGATAAAACAGGCGCGATCGATACCGACAGTATGAATGAGAGTATAGACAGTGTCAGAGCATTTCTGAGGTGATATGATGGAGATAAGAAGATTTGATGCTGCCGATGCCGCGGCAGTATCGGAGATGATAATACATACGATACGTGTATCAAACACAAAGGATTATCCAGCTGAGATAATGGAGGAGCTTATACTTACACTTTCTCCTGCGGATATCCTGACCAAGGCTTCCTGGACTCATATGTATGTGGCGTGTGAGGGCACAGAAACAGTCGGCTGCGGTGCGATAGGACCTTACTGGGGAAAATCGGATGAGAGCAGTCTCTTTACCATATTCGTCCTTCCCGAAAAACAGGGGAGCGGCATAGGCAGAGCGATAGTGGAGACACTTGAAAAAGATGAATACGCCCTGCGTGCGGGACGTATAGAGATACCTGCTTCAATAACGGGAGTGGGGTTCTATCTGAAAATGGGCTATACATACAAAAACGGTGTCACGGAGCCTGATGAAGAAGGACTTTACAGGCTTGAAAAATTCAGATGATTGTGCATTATGACAAAATTTCTTTTTACCCCTTGACTATGACGTTACGTAATAGTTTATCATATAGTCAGGGAGTGATACTATGAAAATAACAATATTAAGATCAGATGATATTTACAAAAGGATGATCGCCGCACCAGCGGAAAAGCGTGACGATATATTCAGATATGAACTCATGGCGCCTTTCAAGAATAAATGGGACTGCTACCGCATACCCCTCAGGGCAAAGACGCCTGGCGGATATGATATAATCATGGCGTGCAGGATGACAGGACTTCTGACGCCGTCAAAGTTCGGCGATGATACTCCGGCGCAGGCTGATATGCTCTCTGATGATATACTGTGGAAACGCTGCGGTGATTCTATCGCACAAAGCCTTGCCTGCTTTGAAAAAGAGGGGATAGATATGCCCGTCGGGGAATATCTTTTCTCACTGCTTCTTGCGGATGCAGATAATCCCTATACTGTCATGAATGAGGGATATTGCGGAGACGGCGGTATCCCTGGATTTATCATGGCATGGCTTGTTCCCGGTGATGACACTCTTTCAAGGATACACGCGGCGATCGCTCACGAGACAGACCATAATGTGCGTTTTCAGTTTCAGAAATGGCATGATGATATAACTCTCGGTGAGATGATAGTCAGTGAAGGTCTTGCGGAAAATTTCGCAGTGGAGCTTTACGGTGAGGAGTATGCAGGGCCGTGGGTTAAAAGGACGGGCCGCAGCAAAGTCGATGAGATAAAGGGTACTATCCGTGATAATCTCGGAGTGCAGGGACTTGAAAACCTTAACGCATATCTCTACGGCGATGATATGGCGGCACTGCAGGGACTTTCTCCTGTGGGTATGCCTTACTGTGCGGGATATGCGTGCGGATATCATCTTGTCAGACATTTTCTTGACAAAACAGGCATGACCGCTGCCGCAGCAACAATACTACCCGCAGATGAGATACTCTCGGGAACGGAGGATTTCTGGAATGGATAAGATGACCGTCAATGAGGTCAGCCGCCTCACAGGTGTCAGTATACGTACACTGCAGTATTACGACAGGACAGGGCTTCTGCCTGCCGCAGGACATACAGATGCGGGCTACAGACTGTACGATGAAAACTCTCTTGAACGCCTGCAGCAGATACTTCTTTTCAAGGAGCTTGAATTTCCGCTGGCAAAGATAAAGCAGATACTCGACAGCCCGGGATTTGACAGGGACAAAGCCCTTGAACAGCAGACTGAGCTGCTTATCATGCGCAAGGAACAGCTTGAAAAACTGATATGTCTTGCAAAAGATCTGAGAAAAAGAAAAAAGGCAGATTCCGTATCGGATTTTTCCGCCTTTGACAAACATAAACTGAAGGAATATCAGGAACGTGCGGCCGCACAGTGGGGAGATACTCCTCAGTATGCGCAGTATGCCCGTAAGAATCATGACGATAAATATACCATGATGCAGGGCCTTATGGATATATTTGCAGAGTTCGGGAAGATGAAAAAGAATTTCTCTGATCGTCAAACCGTGAACCGACAGGTCGAAAAACTGAAGGGTTATATCACGGAAAATTTCTATGAGTGTACCGATGATATCTTACTCTGCCTTGCGGATATGTATGTTTCTGATCCTGAGTTCAGAAACAATATCGACAGCGCCGGGGGAGAGGGGACAGCGG
>CACZPE010000089.1 GCA_902782875.1 uncultured Ruminococcus sp.
CAGCTTTATATGTGTGTTTATATCCGCCATAGTCGGCATAATAATGGGCAAGAACAGCACCGAAGGGCTTGAAGACAGCCTTGCGGGACTGATGCCTTCGGGCAATCCCCTGTGGATAAATATACTCATATACCTCTATGTATGCATAATCGGCCCCATAATGGAGGAGCTGATATTCAGGGGCGTACTGCTCGAGGCCCTGAGAAAATACGGCAACGGCTTCGGCATAATAATGTCCGCTGTGATGTTCGGCCTGATGCATCAGCGCTTTGTACAGTGCGTACCTGCGATACTCCTCGGCATCATATTTGCGGGAATGGCCGTAAAGAGCGGTTCGCTGATACCCTCCATATTCGCGCATATAGTCAACAACACCATGTCCGCGGTGCTTATGGTCATGATGCAGGGCATGGATCTGAAAAAACTTGATGCGATCGAGAAGATGGATCCCATGGATCCTGATATGGATATGCTCATGGCAATGATGAAGGATATGGTACCGCTTATCGTAGTCATGATGTTGATACTTGCGGTAAGGATGGGCTCTCTGCTGGTCACTGTCATAATATCGGGAAAGTTTTTCTCCTCAAGGCAGAAGCTGATAGAGAAAAACGAATACTGCAGCAGCCGCACATGGAAATATCTTTTCACCTCAGTCCCCTGGATCGCTGTGATCCTTTATCTGACGGTATCCACCGTTATAACGATAGTTTAGCATATGAAATGCACTGCATTTGATATATCTTTACATCCAAGAAAGGTTGATAAAAATGAACGAATTCATCGTCGAGACATCGGCACGTCATGTACACGTTACTCAGGAGACTCTTGAGATACTTTTCGGCAAGGGCGCAGAGCTCACCGTAAAGAAGATGCTCTCCCAGCCCGGTCAGTTCGCAAGCGAGCAGAGAGTTGAGGTAGTAGGCCCCAAGAAGAGCATCCCCAACGTATCCATCCTCGGTCCTGTAAGACCCGAGAACCAGGTGGAGCTTTCCGCAACTGATGCACGTTCCATCGGTATAGCAGCTCCCGTAAGAGAAAGCGGCGACGTTGCAGGCTCAGGCGCATGCAAGATCGTAGGTCCCTGCGGTGAAGTAGAGATATCCGAGGGCGTTATCGTTGCAAAGAGACATATCCACTTCAACCCCGATGAGGCTGCACAGTTCGGCGTAAAGGACAAGGACGTTGTATGGGTCAAGATCGAGAGCAACGGCAGAAGTGCTATCCTCGGCGACGTAGTATGCAGAGTATCCGAGAAGTATGCTCTTGCAATGCACATCGATACCGATGAGTCCAACGCAGTTGGCGCAGGCCCCGACACAAAGGGCACCATCGTAAATATCTGAGAATAATCACGGTTGATTAATATCATACTGCGATAAACATACAGTGAACGGTCCCGCGGCCGTTCACTGTTTTGTCATATCACGCATATCATATATATGCGGCGTTTGATTATAATATGATTAAATTTACATGATTTACTTGACAGTCTGCCATATCATATAGTATAATAATCATATGTTGATGCAAAAAAGAGGACGGGTTTTATGGCAAGGATAGTCGAAACGATCTCTGCGGATATGAACCACCTTTCGGAGAGCATTACCGAGGAACATTCCGTAAGGCTCTACTCCAGGGGCGGGCATTTTTCCAAAGGAGAAATGATACCGGTATATTTCCTGCTTATCACAGGCAGCGGCGATGATGATGCCTATACGAATTTCCTTTTCGGTCTCAAGGGCGACATCATAAAGTCGGGCAAGCCCTTTGCGCTGCTTGACGGACCTATAGAGATACCCGGCGGCGATAAGATGCTGCTGTCCTCTGTCGATACCTCATCACCCGCAAGCATAATCTCGGGCCTGTGCGGTCTTGTTACTGTAAACGGCAACAAGGAGCTAAGCATTATTGCACAGAACGCTCTCGGCGAGATGCTCACAGGCGTTGAGAGAGATGTATTTGCCGTCGGCGGCGAGATGGTGCTAAAGCTTCGCTTCATAAGCAGCGCCATAGGCGTGAATACAGATACCATACCGATCATACTTTATTACGGCGTGCCGTCCGCAGAGGATGCGCTCTTCCTGTGCTTTGCACAGAGAAGCGGCTTTGACGTGCTGTGCATATCACCTGATGACAGGGCAAAGGATATGTTCGATCGCTGCCCGTATGCCGCAAAGATGCAGATGGAAAGTATCGGCCCCTCCGCTCCGGTAAGGCCATTCCCGAAGGCACCCGTCAAGGCGAAGATCGCCACAGTCGCATACAACGCCGAGCGTGAGCTCGATACGATGCTCTACAACGGCGACACGATGTTCAGGGACAGACAGTTCTCAAAGCTCGCATCAGTAGTACTTCAGACCACCTATGATGAGATAGACCTGCTGTGGGACCAGGAAGCAAAGTTCCGTCCCGGATTTGCGGTAAACGGCGATTACGTCACCTCACCCGTTATATTCGCCAAGATAAACGGCATAGCGGGCGGCGCAGCCAAGGAACGCCAGTACTGGGAAATGGTCGAGGATATGATAACATACCGCTCGATGTATATAATCAAAGCCCCTGCCTACAGGGCTCCGGGCATAACAGCTTCAAGGATGTATGCGCAGTACCACAGAGGAAAGAAGCTCGATATAGAAGGGCTTCTGCGCTCAAAGCTGAATAAATACGGCTTTCTCTCAGATTCACTGCAGCGCCTTATATTTGAAAAGGCACAGGCTGTTCTCGATGACGGTCTGCTGCAGATGGACAGCGAACAGGAGCTCGTCGATTATGTCATGCATGTAGCCCTCGGCCTCAATGAAAGGATAACAAGGCTTCTGCAGCAGTATGACTTCACCAAGGAGATCCCCAAGGCCATCATAGTCGATACCATAGAGGACCCGTTCACAAAGCTCGAATGCACACAGGTGCTCATGCTTTCATATCTCGGCTTTGACGTGATAATATTCTCACCGTCGGGATACAGAAATATCGAGACACACGTTTCGGAAAGAGCATTCCAGATACATAATATCGGTGACTATGCCTACGGGCTAAGGGCACCGCACTTCAAAGTACCCAACGCTCCGAGAGCGAGAAAAAAAGCGTCCGGCGGTCTGTTCGGACTGTTCAAGAAAGGAAGATAAACTATGCCACTTCAGTTCACACCCTCCGAGGAAAAGAAAGAGACCATTGAGGCTGAGGCTACCGTCGTTGAGACTGCTGAGCCCGTTCCTGCGACCTATAATATCCAGATAGGCGAATCAAACAACTATTCCATCATCGAGACCACGAACCAGCTCAAGCAGGAGCTCATCTCCAGCGAAGAGATAGACAAGCTCGTAAGCACCATAAATGCCAACGATCCCAACTCCATCGTCACATTCGGCAACGAAGTGGCTGAGGAGATCTCTAAGGCATCCGACCAGGTGCTCCGCTCTATGGATATGTCCCAGCTCGACGACTCCAGCGTGCTTCTCAATGCACTTGCAAAGATCATGGAGCAGTTCGATGCCAAGGAGCTTTCCACCGCAGAGAAGAAGGGCTTCCTTGCAAATCTCAGAAAGCAGCTCGACAAGATACTCGAGAAGTACACCACTATGGGCAACGAGGTAGACAAGATCTATGTACAGCTCAAGAAGTACGAGGACGAGATCGGCCAGTCGAACCGCAAGCTCGAGACCATGTACAACGCAAATATCGACTACTACAAGCAGCTTCTCAAGTACATCATGGCAGGCGAACAGGCCTGTGAAGAGCTTGATAAATACATAGAGGAATACAGGGTAAAGGCACAGGAAAACCCCGATTCCGGCACGACCGCTATGGATCTGCAGACCCTCGAGCAGACCAGGGCTATACTCGAGCAGCGCGTAATGGACCTCAAGATCGCCGAGAACGTTGCTATGCAGACAGTCCCCATGCTCAAGGCAATGGAATTCTCCAACGTTAACCTCATCAGAAAGATAAACTCCGCATTCATCATCACTATGCCTGTATTCAAGCAGTCTCTCGCACAGGCAGTTATGCTCAAGCGCCAGAAGATTCAGGCTGAGAGCATGAAGGCTCTCGATGAAAAGACCAACGAGCTGCTCCTCAAGAACGCTACCAATACCGTTGAGCAGACCAAGCTCACCACTAAGCTTGCAAACGGCAACTCCATCCAGGTCGAGACCCTTGAAAAGACATGGGCTACCATCGTCAGCGGCATAGACGAGACCAAGAAGCTCCAGGCCGAGGCAAGAGCAAAGCGTATAGAAGACTCCAAGCGTCTTGAAAAGCTCAAGGAAGACTACAGGGCAAAGATGAATTCATAATCAGGTATCCTGATATTTGAAACTGCGGCTCTATTATACTGATTTACGACCTGTGTACACAGAGGAGTAAAAGGTATCAGGCCGCAGTTTTTTGACAGTAAGGAGTGGTCTCTCATGATGACTATGACACAGAAAATACTTGCAGCCCATGCAGGTCTTGACGAGGTCAGGGCAGGTCAGCTGATAAAATGTAAGCTGGATATGGTGCTCGGCAACGATGTTACCGCACCTGTTGCGATCGATGAATTTGTGAAGGCAGGCTTCAGCCGTGTTTTTGACAACAGCAGGATCGCTATGGTCATGGATCATTTCACGCCGAACAAGGATATCAAATCCGCCATGAACACCAAAAAATGCCGTGATTTCGCAGGCAGATATGATATAAAGAATTATTACGATGTAGGCGAAATGGGCATAGAGCATGCACTTCTGCCCGAAAAGGGGCTCGTAGCCTCGGGTGAATGCATCATAGGCGCAGACAGCCATACCTGTACCTACGGCGCTCTCGGAGCGTTCTCCACAGGTGTGGGCTCTACGGATATGTGCGCTGCTATGGCCACGGGCGAGGCATGGTTCAGAGTGCCCTCCGCCATACGCTTTGTTCTGAAAAACAAGCTCGGCAGATATGTTACCGGCAAGGATGTTATACTCCATATCATCGGCATGATAGGCGTTGACGGCGCGCTCTACCGCTCTATGGAATTCACGGGTGACGGCCTGTCATCCCTTTCCATGGACGACAGGCTGTGTATGGCGAATATGGCAATAGAAGCCGGCGCAAAGAACGGCATATTCGAAGTGGACGATATCACGAGAGCATATCAGCAGGGCAGGGTAAACAGGGAATACTCCGTATACCGTGCGGATGACGACGCACAGTACGACGAGACCTATGAGATCGACCTTGCTCAGATAGAACCGACCGTGGCATTCCCACATCTGCCCGGGAATACCCGCACCATCGGGGAAGCGGGCGATATCGCTGTAGACCAGGTAGTTATCGGCTCATGCACCAACGGCAGACTCGAGGATATGGCAATTGCCGCAGAGATACTCCGCGGAAAGCATATCGCAGGGAATGTGCGCTGCATAATCATCCCCGCTACCCAGAGCGTATACCTCGAATCAATGAAGAGAGGCTATCTCGAAACATTCATTGAGGCGGGCGCAGTGGTATCCACACCCACCTGCGGTCCGTGTCTCGGCGGTCATATGGGCATACTTGCAGAGGGCGAGAGGGCTGTCACGACGACAAACCGCAACTTTGTCGGCAGGATGGGCCATCCCCGTTCGGAGGTATATCTTGCCTCCCCTGCTGTGGCTGCTGCTTCTGCGATTGCAGGAAAGATCGCCGATCCGAGAAAAATGTGATACGGGAGGGAATGACCATGAAGGTTTGCGGGAAGGTACACAAGTACCACGACAATGTTGA
>CACZPE010000090.1 GCA_902782875.1 uncultured Ruminococcus sp.
GTGCTGTATGGTGGAAAAGCCGTCCTGATTGCCCTTTGCGGCAAAGGAATTGACCACGCACAGACTGTCGGGATTATCCCAGTGTATCGCATCCATGAGCGGTGTATCACTGTCGCGCAGGACGGAAAAGCCCTTTCCGCTCTTCTGCAGCTGTGCCGCTGCATCCTCGGCACAGTAGGTCTCCTTGCCGTCGGCAAGATAGATATGGTGGCTCCATGTGAAATCGGCGCTGTTGTCCACCATGTACTGACCCACTTCCTTTGCGGTGTCATATTCCTCAAGGGCGTATCTGAGCTCCCATGTGTAGCATTTTCTGTCTTCGCAGGAATAGGTCTGCTCATAGCTGCCCACATCGAGTATCGCAGCGAACACACCGTCGTTGTTTATACCGGATATAATGCTCCCCAGGCCGAGGAAGGATATCGCCGTAAAAGAGCGCTCACCCTTGTCGAAGTGTACTATCGCGTGTATCTTGCACATCTGATAGTCGCTGCCCAGATTCCAGTCAAGAAAACGTGTGGCTATCATATCCCCCGTTGCAGTCTTGCTACCCCACAGTGTGAGTGCGGAACAGGCGGATTCTCTCAGTGCTTCGGGGATAAGGTTGAATGTGACAGCTTCCTCATAGCTCATTATGCCGTCCTGTTCATATCCTCTGACACCGCCCGAGACCTCCTCTGCAAAGGCGAAGAGCTCTTCCTTCTGATCGTCATGCAGGCTGTCTGCAAGGGTGAATATGCGCTTTTCAACGGGAGCATAGTCCTTCACTCCCGGGAATGCAATCATGATGTTCTCATAGAGATAGGGCTCTATCATTTCCACGATATCGGGATATATCTTCAATATCGCCTGTGCATAGGCTCTGCCCGCCTGTGCGGGAGTTGAATGCTCATAGTCGATATGCACGTCGTAGTAATGCTCCATTCTGCTTATGGTGCATATACCGTCATCGGACTGAGCAGTCTCAAGGCACTTGTCGGGTATGCCCGCGTCGTCATATTCCGCCATCTTTTCCACATATACATCTCCGACGGCTGTAAGTGTGCTTTCGGGCTGAACAGGCTTTTCAAAGCCGTTGTAGGTCATATTGGCAGTGCATCCCGTGAGCATAAGGGCAGCTGCCATGACTGATATTATCTTCTTCATTATACACCTTACCAATCCATTTCGTCAAGCCAGTTTTTGACTTTTCTTTCTCTTACCGCCAGTTCATCGGGAGAGGTCATTTTACCGAGGTTTATCTCGCCTTGTATATCGCCGTCAACGAAATATATCACGCGCTCGCTGAAGGATGCCACCTTCTCGCTGTGTGTGACCATGAGCACGGAAGTGCCGCTGCTGTTGGCATTCACAAGCTCGTTCATCACCTCCATGGAAGCTCTCTGATTGAGCGCACCTGTAGGCTCATCGGCGTATATCATCTTCGGTGAATTGATGAGGGAGCGGCAGAGGCACGCCCTCTGGAGCTGTCCGCCGGATACCTCGGTGATGTATCTGTCTGCGGTCTCTATTATACCCAGGCGGCGCATGAGCTTTTCGGCATCGGTATTCACCTCTGCGCGGGGCTTGAGCTTCGCCTGATACCCGGGGAGCACGATATTGTCTATCATGGAAAGCTTCTTCATCATATACATCTGCTGGAATACAAATCCCATCTTGTTGAGTCTCAACTTTGACAGCTGCTTCTTGTCAAGTCCGGATATATTCTCGCCGTCAAAATAAACCTCGCCCGCGGTCATATCGTCCATACCGCTTACGGTATACAGCAGGGTGGATTTGCCCGAGCCCGACGGACCCATGATGGCCACGAACTCGCCCTCCTCCATGGAGAAATTCACATTCTGCAGTACATTATTGCTTTGCTCATCCACCACATAGGTCTTGCAAAGATTTTTCACATCAAGTATCTTACTCATTTCTGATCCTCCAGATCTCCGTCTTCTCAATTCCCCTGAGTACTATCGCTTCAACTATTGCTATTATCACTGTTATTCCTGCGACCCATATGATGCAGCTTGTCTGTCCTCTTGAGAATTCCCAGTTGCAAAGCCCCGTAATGCTCCTGAATACCGCTCCGAGCAGCTTTGTGCCTGCCAGAGGCATCAGTATCGCTGCGGCTGCCTGGGATACCGCGAACAGAGTTATCATCCTGAAGAACTGCCATTTCTTCACCGAGCCGTCATCAAAGCCGCAGCTTTTGAGCATTGCAGTTTCGTTCTCCTCGTCCTTCATGAATATGCTCTGATACATCAGCGTCAGGAATGCAAACAGGCATGCTGTCATTATCACTATCATATTCCTGATGAAGGAAAGCAGCATATCGTACATAGCAAGCCAGTTTCCGTCCACCTCAAGCACGTCTACGGTATTGTTCGGGAAAAGCTCTCTTATCTGTTCGGCATACTTTGCCTTTTCCGAGCGGGGAGCATCTATCCTGAAGCCTGTGAAATGGCAGTCGTAAAGAGGCACATCATTGAAATCCACACTCATATAAACTTCCGAATTATTGAAGTTTGAAAGGCGGTCAACAAAGCCTGTTATCACGAAGCCTTCCTTTGTCTTTTTTGTATAGAGCCTGTCCTCATCATACTTGTAATACTCGATATATATGGTGTCACCGATGCCGTACCCCAGGCTGTCAGCGGTGAACTTGTCCATCATAATCTCATTCTTCAGCACAGGCGGCTGTCCGCCCTTTATCATGCGGAACTTTGAAGGATCAGAGCCTGATACCATGCTGACATGAGTCTTTTTGCCGTCCTTTATGATATCGGCATAGTTATAATAGGATATATCAAGCTCAGCAGGTATATTGTTCTTTCGGAATGCCTCATTTATGTTATGCTCTGCGATATCAGGCCTGCCTGTGTCAAGAGTCATTTCCTTCCAGAAGTCCGGCGTTGCTCCCATGCCGAAATCAAGGTCTGTATAGTCATAATAATTCGTCAGAAAATCCGTGGATATCATGGTATCACGCAGCTGCAGCGTTATCATTACCAGCAGTGAGCCCGCGGTGAAGGCTATGAGCAGCATGATATATCTGCGGAATTTTGAGAGTATATCCGACAGTGCCAGGAAGAAGGGCACGCTCATTCTCTTTCTCTTTGTGAGCATAAAGCGGTTCTTCTTTCCGATGCTCTCCGACCTGTTCTCGCCTGCGATCGCATCCATAACGGATATCCTGTCGATACGTCTGAGGGAGAAGAGGATGAACAGTATCACCAGAACTGTTATACTCGCTGTTGCAGCAGCCGCCACTGCGATATCCACCCCTGATATCGCATAGGATATATTCTCAAAGAATCTGTCAATAAGATAGCTGCCTGCGGGAACGCCTATGATCACACCGACGATTCCGCCTATGACCGCAAATGCGATATACTTTGCTGCAAAGAGCCAGCGGAAGGAGAAGGAGTCTGTGCCGAGCGCCTTCATTATGCCGAGCTCACGTTCCTCCTTCTTTATGGCGGTGCGTATGCTGAAACGCAGCGTCAGCAGTATAATCACAAACAGCAGGAAGGCCGCCGCAGTTGTAAATATCGAAAGCACCAAAGAAACGATGGCATTGTTGCTGTCTGTGTGCCCGTCTGACTGACCGACAACGATACGCTTGTCGATCTCAGTGTCCTGTCGTACATAGTCATACAGATTGAATAACACCTGTCTGTCAAACATGTTGGAGGCCAGATCCCAGTCTTTGTTGCGGATATATACGAAGTTCTCTATATACGGGGAATCATCCAGCATCCTTTCAAAGTCCGCATCCGAGAGCAGAAGTCGTATATCCCATTCCCTGGTGGGGTCCTTATGTATCACCGATACGGTGAATTCGTATATCCTGCCCATCTGCGAGGTGATCCGGATGGTATCTCCCACCTTTATCCCGCTCTTGTTCGCAAACTGCCTCGGCACTGCTATACAGCCGTTTTCCACATAGAAAGGTCTGGCATTTTCATCATAAACCAGGTCCATTTCCATCGGCTGCGCTGACAGATAGTATCTTCTGTTAGAACCGCGGAAAACCTGCGGGTCCTTTGCATCATAGTCAATATTGGCCGCGTCTACTCTTATGGCCTTCTGCCATGCGACATCCGCCCCCGGAGCATATGTCTTTATACGGCCTATGAGCCTGTATGGAGCGCCGTCCGCCTCATCGCCGAAGGGATTGAATACAACAAACAGATTAGCTGAATTTGTCCTCTCCTGCGATACGCTTACCCCTCTTGTATTGCACAGCAGCAGAAGCGCACTCACTGCCGCAAGCGTTGATACGATCATCATGAATATCAGCAGTATCACATTAAGTCCCCTGCTGTCCTTCAGATCCTTCTTCAGCATTCTGAAAAACATCATTTCATCTCCTGTACTCTGTTTTTGTCTCTGTGTTCCTTAACATGATTTCATTATAATACGGCAGTTCTTAAAAAGTCTTTAAAAATCCCAAGATTTTTTTCAGATAGCATTAAAATCGCATTAAAACAGGATTAAAACCGCGTTATTCGCTTGAAAATATACATCTTATATGGTATATTGATTATAATACATTATGGGAATATAGGAGGAAATTATGGGAACAAGATATAAAGCAGACTCAACCAATCTCTGGCTGGGGGCTGTATTTACTGTGATAGGGCTGCTGACGCTGCTGGGCTTCTTTACGCAGCTCAATGAATGGAACGAATTCAAGAAGACGGGGGTGCCCGTCACCGCTCAGATCACAGATATTGAGACATACCGCACAGGCTCGGGCAAGCACCGTCACACACAGCATGATGTATATATCACCTACAGCTACAACGGCACACAGTACGACGGCGAGCTTGATTACTACACATCGGGCATGAGGCCGGGGAAGACCGTTGATATACTGGTAGATCCCGCCTACCCCACATCCCTGATGTCATCGCCGACAGGAATCCTTATCGCAACGGGTATATTCTTTCTGATATTCTTCGGCGTGGGTGCAGGCTTTCTCGGGAATGAGGCAAGAAGGAGCGTAGTTGTGAAAAATCTCATCGACCGCGATCTCTACGTGGTATGCCGTGACTGGACAGAAGCACCCGCCAATGTAAGGGTCAACCACGTAAGATACAGATGCATCAAGGCATTCTACAACGACGGAACGAGATCATATGAATTCACGAGCCGTCCTTATCATCCCAGCAGATGTCCGCTGATGCCCGGCGAGAGCGTAACGGTATATGTGGATACAGAAAACCCAAAGGATTATTATGTTGATCTGGCTGTGTAAATGAAAGAGGGATAATATGAAATCAGGTTATAAGGGCAATTCCGTAATACTGTTCATCGGTGCGATATTCTTTTTCATCGGCCTCGTCACGGCAGTGATCATAGGCGGGTTCATAAAGAGCTGGATAGATTTCCAGGATGTATCCGAGCCTGTCAGCGCTGTGATTACCGATATTGAAAGGGTACGCTCCGGCGATGATACCACACACTATGTCTATATAACGTATGAGTATGGCGGCAATACCTATTCCGACACTCTCGGCTACTATTCCTCGGGAATGCACAGGGGTCAGCATGTGGATATCAGGGTGGACAGAAACGATCCTGCGGTGTTCAAGACATCTCCCCTGATGATATCGGGCTTCATGTCGATATTCATACTGATATTCGGCGGTATCGGCGCAGGCTTCCTGATACATGAGCTCAGGGCATACCTCACTGCAAAGAAGCTTATGGAGCGCGACCAGTATGTAGTCTGCGACCGATGGGAAGAGGCCATGTCCGACTACAGGGTGAACCACGTAAGATACAGATGCATAAGGGCATTCTATGAGACAGGCGGCAGGACATACGAATTCAAAAGCCAGCCCTATTCCCCTGAAAGATGTCCTCTGCTCCCCGGCGAGAGCGTTGTGGTATATGTTGACATAGAAGCAGACCCCGGAAGATACTATGTTGATCTGAAAAATGCTGCTTCGGCTACTGACGGGTTTATGTAAGAGCGTGTGGAGTTAAGGCTCTGAATGATCTATATGACAAAGGGGCTGTAAAAAAACGCGCCCCGAAAGAAACATAATATCTTTCAAAAAACATCCGCACAGAAAACGATTATTCTACTTTGTTTTCTGTGCGGATATTATTTATTTAA
>CACZPE010000091.1 GCA_902782875.1 uncultured Ruminococcus sp.
AAAACCATAACACAAATAAAAGTTACCGGGCCGCAAATACAGCCATCCTCATAAAATAAATCAACGACCTAACTGCAGGCTTTGCCTGCCGAAAGTGAAAACCATAACACAAATAAAAGTTACCGGGCCGCAAATATAACCATCCCCGATAAATATATCAACGACCTAACTGCCGGCTTTGCCGGTTTTGACATTTTGGGTATTTTATAGTATAATAATATGGGTGATGGATATGAATATAAAACTTGCATTGTTTGATATGGACGGTACGCTCTTTGATACAAGAGAGCCGAATTTCCTGTCGTATGAAAAGGCATGTGCGGAGCACGGGATAAGTATAGACAGGACTTTTTTTCTCACAGAATGCTACGGCCGCAATTACCGCGACTTTCTGCCGGATCTTGGCGTGCCAGCAGGGCTTGTGGAGGAGATACACGATAAAAAGATAGTCTATTACAATGACTATCTTGACAGGATCGCCGTGAATGAAAGACTCTTTTCGCTGATAGACTGCTTCAGGAAAAGCGGTATAAAGACAGCTCTTGTAACGACCGCATCAAAGAGCAATACACTGGAGATACTGCGCGTGTTTGACCGTGCGGAATGCTTTGATCTTGTGATGACACAGGCCGACTGTGAAAGACAGAAGCCTGCCCCCGACTGCTATCTTGCCGCTATGGAGCATTTCGGTGCCGCACCGTCGGAAAGCGTAATTTTCGAGGATGCTGCGGTGGGCATTACAGCTGCAAAGGCAAGCGGAGCGGCAGTATACAAAGTGGAGAGTTTTTGATTTAAAAATAGTATAAAAGTGATTATAATATACGCATAGTATATTATACGCGTAAAAAAACAGGGTATGCTGCAGTGATGCGGCATACCCTGTTCTGTTATATATCAATCGTGTCTTACTTATGCGCTGATAAGATGAGAAACGAGGAATTCCATCTGAGCGTAGATCATCGGAGTGTTTGTGCTGATGCTGTAGTTGTATGCGCCGCAGGTCCATTCAGCTGTGAAGTAGCCCTGATTTGTGCCCTTGAGAAGTATGGATCTGCCGGATATGGTCTTGCGGTATACGCCGGGGAAGTTGGCGTTCATGCCCGTAGCACCTCTTGCCTTGCGGACGATAACCTGTCTGTTGCCTGATACATATACAGCCTGTGTGATGTTGGTATTGATCTGGCCGTAGTTGCCGAGGCTGAAGCTGCCGAGAACAGAGGGGAGATATATGGGCACGCCTGTAACTACTCTGGTCTGAGTTGTTCTTACGGGAGTTACTACTCTCGTGTTATAGTTTACGGGCTGACCGTACTGATTGTGCATGGGAGCATTTCTGATCGTTGCAGCGCTTGCTGCGGGTGCCATAAATGAGAATGCTGCTGCTGCGGAAAGAACGATTGCTGCTGCCTTTGATACAAATGACTTCTTCATGATAATTTCCTCCTGTGAGCTTTTGCTCGTTTAGTGTTTTTGTTTTTTTCGGGGTGTTTGTTCCCTTTGCTTATTTGACCGAAGGAACGAAAAAAAAGTACAAAAATAATTTTGATTTTTCGGAATTTAATTTATGTATATATCTGTAAAATTATACCTTATGTAATATAGGCTTTTTCGCCAAAGAAATATCCTCAAAAATGTGAAAAATGACTTAGTCAATATACTATAGTTTATATCCCGAAATATCTGTCCTTTATGTAAAACGTTTACAAAAAAATTGACCATAAAACATCGGATATATGTTTATAATTTCTATATGTGTACTATTTGACATCCTGAATAATTATGATATAATACAAGTAGACCCCTTTTCGGGTCAATGGGTAGTTTGGAGATCTTGGACATGAGAGATATAAAAGTCGGTGTTGCGATCTGCGCTTGTGTGTTGCTGTGCGCAGGTCTTTCTTCCTGTGCGGCGGATACCGCCAAAAATGGTGTATATGCAGAATCTATGCCTGCGTCTGAACAGACTGAGACAGAGCCTGTGCGTTCACAGATCGTGATGGACGATACAGCGCAGCATATTTCGGATAATGATGACACGGATATCACATCAGCGGATACATCACTATCTGATACATCATATGAGGCTGTATCATCAGATACCGATACACAAGAGGAAACTGTCACCACAGCCCCGACAGCAGAGCAGACAGAAGCCGTATCCTCAGATACGACGGTGATATCATCGGAGTCATCACAGACTGTGCAGGATATTACCGTATCGTCTGCGCAGACATCAGCCTCCTCTGCGGTTACAAGCTCTCATCCTGTAATAGAGACCACCGTATATACAGGCGGATATGCAGAGAACGGATATGACAAGGACTTCTTCAGCAGAGATCTTTTTATCGGTGATTCAATATCAACGGGCTATTCCCTCTACGGATATCTTGATCCTGCAAATGTCTATGCCAAGGTAGGACTAAACCCCTCCACGGTGCTGACAAAGAATGTGAATACAGTATACGGCGATATAGGCATATCCGAGATGATATCCTATTCCAGACCGAAGCGCGCATACATCATGCTCGGCTCAAACGGCATACAGTTCCTTTCAGTAAAGAATATGGTGGACAGCACAGACACCCTGGTATCACGCATAAATGCCATATCTCCCGATACCGAGATAGTGATAGTCAGCGTGCCGCCTGTTACCACAGGGTATGACAGCACGGTAGAAGACGTGAATGTCATGCAGAAGATAGACGAATACAACAATAGCCTTGAGGGATACTGCAGCGCAAACAGTATAATATTCTGCGATATCTCCGACGAGCTCAAGGACGATACGGGATATTTTGATGCAGGCTATGCGGAAAAGGACGGCATGCATTTCAAGCCCGCCGCATACAAGGTCGTGCTCGGCAAGATACAGACCGAGGTCGAGAACAATACAGTTGAAAAGGCAGAGACTGCACCCGTAACGGATATTGATACATCACTTACGGATATCTCTGATACAGATATCACCGAGGAGACAGATGTATCCGATATGACGGATATTCCCGATGAGCTCACCGAGACTGAGCCTTCTCAGACAGAGATAACATATATCACCTATGAGACGGATATTACAGTTCTCCCCGAAACGACTGTGCCCGAGGTTACAGAGGCCGTACCCGAAACTTCCGCGGAGACTGCGGTGACAAAAAACGTAAAGAAAACTGCAGAGGCAGAGACATCCGTTTCAGAGAAAAAATCTTCCCAGAGCAAAACTTCTGTAAAGTCATCCGAAAAGAAAACGGCTGAAAAGAAAACTGCCGAAAAGAATACGGCGGAGAAAAAGACTGCAGAGAAGAAAACCGCTGAGAAAAAAACATCGGTGAAGAAATCCACAGATTCCGCAAAGAAGGATGCTGACAAGAATACCACAGGAAAGAAAACATCCGTGAAAAAGACTTCTTCAAAAACATCTTCAGACAAGAAGACCGATGCAAAAAAGACCTCCGCTAAAAAATCCGATAAGAAGACCACGTCCGGCAAAACAACAAAGTCTTCAAAGACATCATCTGAAACAACGGTGAAGAAGGATGAAAAATGATTATCAGCAGTGGCTCGACAGAACGCTTGCAGAGCTTGACGGCAGACAGCCGAAGCTGCTTCTCCATGCGTGCTGTGCGCCCTGTTCGACATATGTGCTCGAGTATCTGTCAAAGTATATGGAGATAACGGTACTGTGTTTCAATCCGAATATCTATCCTCCCGAGGAGTTCTATAAAAGACGCAGCGAGCAGGAGAGGATCATAAACGAGATGCCGTCGGATATACCGATACATTTCATGGGCACGGAGTATCAGAGCGAACGTTTCTATGAAGCGGTAAAGGGCGTTGAGCATACAGGCGAGAGAGGCGAAAGATGCCGCAGATGCTACCGCCTGCGCCTTGAAGAAACAGCGCGCAGGGCAAAGGAATACGGCTTTGATTATTTCACCACCACGCTGTCGATAAGCCCCCTGAAAAATGCGGAATGGCTCAACACTATAGGCGGGGAGCTTGCAGAGGAATACGGTGTGGATTATCTCTATTCCGACTTCAAGAAAAGGGACGGATACAAACGCTCTACGGAGCTGTGCAGAAAGTACTGTATATACAGGCAGAATTACTGTGGCTGTATCTTCTCTCTCAGGGAGAGCGAGGAACGGCAGAAAAAGAAAGAACAAGAGGTGTTGGCGTGATCCGTGAATTTCTCGACAAGATAGCAGAGAGGGAAAAGAAATTCTCTGTCGGCGGTACTGCGGCAGTGTGTGCGATGATATCACTTGCGTGCAGCTTCTGGCAGTTTGAGTTCTATGTACCGATGAAGGTCACGCATTTTCTGATACAGCTTGCGGTGATCGTTATGGTACTGCTGTGGGTATATGCATCGTTTGCAAACGGCCTGCTCAAAAGGGTCAGCTTTGCGGTGTTCACAGCCGCATACTGGGTGGTGCCGCTTCTGATAGCGGACTATTCCGACAGCGTGACAGACCCGAAAAAATTCAACGCCTTTGTGTATATGGCAGGTGAATACTCTAAGCTTCTCGGCATAGATTCGCTGTATCCGACACCGCTCGGAAAGCTCGATCCCGTAAAGGCGGTCGTGATATTCTCCACCGGGTGCATTATAATATTCCTGATCGGTATGTTCATAGGCACATCGGGAAAGAAAGGGCAGCCCCAGGAACAGGAAAAGGACGAAGAAAAGCCCCTGCCGCCCCGTGCGGAGGAAGCTCCCGTATTTGCGGAATCTTCTAATGAATAAATGAAAGCCGGTGCATTGCGCGTATGATGCAGCGGCTTTTTGATATAAAGGATATAAGGAGGCGTTATTATGATAAAAACAGTGGGTATAGTCAGTCTGTCAAGCGGAATGCTCGGCGAGGAGTTTTTAAGCAGGCAGCTGGCTTCGGGCATGGAGCGGATGAAAGATCTCGGGCTTGAGGTAAAATTCATGACGAATGCTCTCAGGGGCATTGAGTATCTGGACCGTCATCCCGAAAAGCGTGCAGAGGATCTCATAGAGGCATACAGCGACAGTGACGTTGATATGATATTCTGTGC
>CACZPE010000092.1 GCA_902782875.1 uncultured Ruminococcus sp.
AGCTCAGTATAGAATCCTATAAGGATTCCCTGACAGGCGTGGGCAACAAGGCCGCTTATATCAAAAAGGCGGAAGAGATCAACTGTCAGGTCGCTGAAAACGGTGCGGAGTTTGCCGTTGTCATGATCGATATGAACAACCTGAAGCAGGTCAATGATGATCACGGACATAAAGCAGGCGACCTTTACATAAAAGGCTGCTGTCATATGATCTGTGATGCCTTCAAGCACTCACCCGTATTCAGGATAGGCGGAGATGAATTTGTGGTATTGCTTCAGGGTACCGACTATGAAAACCGCAGGCAGATATATGACAAGCTGCGTGACGATTTTGAAAAAACATATTCACAGACTGATCAGGATCTCTGGCTCAGATATTCCGCAGCTGTGGGAATGGCAGAGAAATCATTTGAAGATACGGCTGTTGATCTTGTCTTCAAACGCGCTGACAAAGCCATGTATGAGAACAAGATGACGTTCAAGGAAGAACACGGAGGATACAGATGATATTTCACCGCAGAGAAATCTGCGGTGTTTTTCCTTAACATACTGTTTGTCATAAAACTATTGACACTGCGGGCAAGTTGTTGTATACTCTTATATGTATCGGGAAAGTGATCGTATGAAGAATCAACTTTTATGAGCCTAAAGGCTCTTCGCATTATGCGGGGAAGGGGTAACCATGAAACACAGACCGATACTTACAGGCATTATAGCAGCTGCGATATGCTGCGGATGTGCAAGCGGAGGACAGGCAACCACACCTGCACAGACACCGGCTCCGACAGAACAGACCACAACTGTGGAACAGACTTCGGAAACTACAGAAGCGACCACAACAGAAACAACGACTGAAACTACGACAGAGGCTACTACTACAACCGAAGAGACAACAGAGACCACTCAGGCGGAGGAATCCTATATGCAGAAATATGCTGATAAGATAGTTCAGATGCCTCCTTCGGGGTATGATGAAGCAAGAGAAGGCGTGACCTATCCCGAGTTTCAGACACTTATATACTATTCAAACACCGCTGAAAGAGAAACTCCAGTGAATGTGCTTGTACCCGCTGATTACAGCGAGGACAAGAAATATCCTGTGCTGTATATACTTCACGGCTTCTGGGACACACAGGACTGGATGGCAAGAGACGTTGTAGCTATTCCGCAGATACTTACAAATCTGCAGCTTGACGGCGAAGCGGAGGAAATGATCGTAGTCTGCCCGTATATCTTCTGCAGCAAGGAACTGCAGTACTGCACGGGTATGGACGATGTGAACTGTCTTGCATACGACAACTTTGTCAATGATATGATGACAGACCTTATACCCTTTATAGAAGATAATTTCTCCGTAGCCAAGGGCAGAGAGAATACCGCTATAACAGGATTTTCAATGGGCGGCAGAGAATCGCTCTTCATAGGCTTCACTCATCCTGATATGTTCGGATACATCGGTGCGGTATGCCCCGCTCCCGGACTTGTCAATATGGGCTCTTTCTTCCCCGGTCAGATAAAGAACGAAGAGCTTTCATTCAAGGATGAAAAAGCATATGCAGTACTTGTGACATCATCAAAGGTAGACGGTGTTGTGGGAGATTCTCCCGACAGCTACAGAGCTATAATGGATGAGAACGGCACGGAATATCTCTCTCAGGTGCTTGAATCCACGGGACATGATCATTCCAGCGTAAAGCCGCATCTCTATGACTATTTCAGAATACTTTTCAGAGACAGATAATGAATGCTGCAGTCTCTTTATGAGGCTGCAGCATTACAAATATCATATAACAGGAGGACATCACAATGGACGAAGCAGAAAAGAAGATACTCGCTGACAAGCTTCTCGCCATAGCAAAAAGCGAAATACGGATATCATACAAAAATCCGTCTCATACACCATCCGGGACAGGCAGCAGGATAGGCGGCAAGCCTGCGGTCCCCGACGGATTTGTATGGCCTGTATATACCGCAAAGGCCTACGGCGATGATGAAGAAAAAACAAGACCGCTTTCTTTTCTGGCCCAGATAGATCTGAAGGATGTATCAGAGCACGATAAGGAAGGTCTTCTGCCCAAAAGCGGTATACTGAGCTTTTTCTATGAACTTGAAACAATGACATGGGGTTATGATCCGAAAGACAAGGGCTCGGCAAGAGTGTACTATTTTCCCGATACGGCCGTCCTCCATACCGAAGAGTTCCCCGAGGGACTTGAAGACTATGCCGTACTGCCCGAACTGGCGCTTGATATGGAGCAGCATATAAGCATCCCCGAATTCGGCGATTTTGATGATGATACCGACTATGACTGGGATGATTACAGAGAATGCTGTGAAGATTGCGGTTATGATTATGACGAATGGGGCGACCGCACCAAGATGCTCGGTTACCCCGATGTTATACAGAATCCAATGGAAGAGGAATGTGAGACCGTAACAAGAGGTTATCGTCAGGGCAGCCGTGAGGATTTTGAAGCTGTATCAGATGAAGAAAAGGCTGATATCAAGGCAAAATCAGGCGACTGGATGCTGCTTTTCCAGATGGGTACGGTAACTGACGATGATTACGAACTTATGTTCGGAGACTGCGGTCATATCTATTTCTGGATCAGAAAGCAGGATCTTGCACAGCTTTGTTTCGACAATATCTGGCTCGTACTTCAGTGCGGATGATTCCCTCTATACTACACATGCCGTCCTTTGCTCAAAGGGCGGCATTTTTTGCGGTTATAGCATAAAAGGCTTGATTTTGATATATCCGTATGATACAATATACCACAAAAGTATACATTGCAAGGAGTGACACTATGAATATCAAAGGAATAGTCGAATTTGTCATAGGTGCGGTACTTCTCACAAGCTGTGCTGCTCCGAAAGCCGCTGATGCCCCTTCCCCTTCCGTGGAAGAGACCACTTCTGTACAGGCTGAGCAGATAACTCCCGTAAAGCGTACCGTCGATCCGTCAAAGCCCGTGATGGCTCTCACATTTGATGACGGACCGAATACCACAGTAACCCCCCGAGTGCTCGATGCGCTGGAGAAATATGATGCTGTGGGCACGTTCTTCCTTATAGGAGATAATATCAACGATGAGAGCGCAGAACAGGTGCGACGTGCATACGGAATGGGCTGTGAGATAGCAAGCCATTCGCTGACGCATTCCTATATGGATAAGATGTCAGAAGACGAAATAAAAGCAGAGATGTCCGAGACCTCAAAGCGCATAAAGAACATAATCGGCGTTGAACCTGTATTTTTCCGCCCGCCGTATATAGCTGTGAGCCCGACGATGTATCAGGCTATAGATATGCCGTTTATATGCGGAAAGGGTGTCAACGACTGGGAATCCTCCACTACTAAGGAGCAGCGCATCGACGGCGTGCTCAATGCTGCTGAAGACGGTGCGATAATACTCCTCCACGATTTCGGTACAAACTATGCAACGGCTATGGCTCTTGACAGCATAATCCCCGGTCTTCAGGAGCAGGGCTATCAGCTCGTGACAGTATCAGAGCTGTTTGAAGCCAAAGGAAAGGATCCCCACAGCGACGAATTCAGAAACAAGGTAATATCTGTTGTAAAATGATCATATCTTAAGATACCGAATGCCCGAAAGCATATGCTTTCGGGCATTTTGTCCCCTTTTTCTTTTTTGTATCGTATCAGTTCTGCGTTTTATTCTGTGATCTTGAAGCTGAAGGCAGCTTCATGGTAAACAGCAGATCGGTGGTGAATATCTTCACGGCAAAGAACATCGTGACTGCAAGGAACACTATCTGATATACAAGTCCCGCTATGAACGTCACCTGATGTCCGAATGCAAGATTTCCTATAGCTGTATATGCATGGGTAAAGGGTATGATATACAGCACTATCCTTGCAACGATAGGAAGAGAGTTCACATCCATGAACATGGTGATCATGAAAGGTATCATCGTTGCAAACATCAGAGGCATTACAAGAGTCTGTGTAGACTGTGCATCTGTTGCAAACGCACCGAGTATAAGTGCTATGGAAAGACCTATCGCAAGAGTGATGAACAGTTCAAGTCCTACAAGCAGGAGCTGACCTGCCGAAAGGCTTATGCCAAGCTCTGACATTGCAGAAAACACGTCTAACGTACCTGAAAGATCGACATCTTCAGTACCGGTCGGCATATTCACTGAGAGAGCCTTGCCGCCTGACATACCTGCGATGTAGAACGTAAAGCCTACCATCATGGAAAGCGAATTGAGAAGTGCGACTATTACCGCAGCCGTCATCTTTGCAGTAAGTACCGTTATCCTTGATACAGGAGATGAAAGCAGAGTTTCAAGAGTCTTGTCTATCTTCTCTGTGGATATGGCTGTCATGATCATCTGTGATGCCATGAAAAGCAGGAAGAAAACCGCCATCGGCGCTATCATATTTATCGACATGAGTATGGTCGAAAGCGCTGAAGCGGGAGCTTTTGCGGTCCTGCCGTTGGCCGAGGTGAATTCCGTCATAACCATCGGCGTTTTAATGAGGTCTGCCTGTTCCTCGCTGATACCGACTATATTCTTTTCGGCGTTGTCTCTCAGGTATTCCTCTATGCTGGTGACACAGTCGGATGCCAGACTGTCATCGACCATACTTGCAAGCCCTGTACCGCTCATAAGCGTATACACCTGAACATCTGCCTGACTACCGCTCTGTGCCTTGGATGAAAAATCCTCGGGAATAACTACCAGGGCCTTGATTTCATTGTCTTTGAGCACCTGAGCCGCATTATCCTTTGTAAAGCCCTGTACATCAATGCGCTTTACATTCGTGCCGTAGTCCGAGAGCCCGTCAAGCATCTCGGAGGCAAATGCCGAATTATCAAGACAAAGTATGTTTATATCCTTATTTGACTCTATATTCTCTATAGTGGTACCCATTACCTTGCCGAGCATCATGAGAAGTCCGCAGGTGACAAACATGGAGATTATCGCCTGCTTTGTGAGCAGCTGTGACAGCTCCTTTTTCAGCATATTTCCGAATCTCATAATGACACCACCTTTTCAAATACCTCCTCGAGGTTCGCTGCGCCGTGCTTTTCCTTAAGCTCGGTTATGCTTCCCACTTCGAGCAGATGTCCGTTCGCCATTATGCCTACCCTGTCGGATACATACTCTATCTCGAGCATATTGTGCGACGAGAGAAGGAAGCTCATACCCTCCTCCTTTGAAAGCCGCTTTATTGTCTTTCTGATATCAAGAGCATTTATTACGTCAAGTCCCGATGTTGCTTCGTCAAGTATCGCAAGCTTCGGTCTTGTCATGACTGCCCTTGAAAGAAGAAGCTTTCTTATCATGCCTCTTGAATAGCTGTTGATCTTTTCCTCGAGCCTGTCGCCGAGGCCGCACATATTAACGGCTCTTTCCACATACTTCTCTATTTCTGCCTTGTCTGCGGAAAAAAGCCCTGCCATAAAGTTCAGATAGTCGATGCCCTTCATGGTCTTATACGCACCTGCCTCATCAGGCAGATATGTGATGCTCTCACGCACCTTTGCAGGATCGTTTACTATGCTGTGACCGTTAACCGTGGCATCACCCGATGTAGGGGTGATAAGAGTGGATATCATTCTTATCGTTGTGGTCTTACCTGCACCGTTGGGACCTATGAGTGCGAATATCTCGCCCTCATTTATCCCGAATGAAATATTGTCAACAGCATTTATGCCTTTTTTATAGCTCTTTGTGAGCCCGTTAACTTCAAGTACCATATTATGTTCCCTTTACGCTGCAAACAGCATTACAAATGCCAGTATGATGTATATAGCCGTGAAAATCCAGAAAGAAGGACGTGCGAGAAGTATCTTCCATGTAAGCTCGCCCTTTTCATTGGGTATATCTACGCGGAAGTTCTTTGCAATAATATCCTCATCCTCATTTATCTTGCCGTTCTTCTTAAGGAAGAGAACAAGGCACGTAAGACCGATGACCATAAGAAGCAGTGCATGTATCATTATAACCTTGTTTGC
>CACZPE010000093.1 GCA_902782875.1 uncultured Ruminococcus sp.
GGGCAACGGTGAGATATGCGCAAAGGGTCCTAATGTAATGTTAGGGTACTATCAGGATGAAGAGGAAAACCGTAAGGCACTCATTGACGGATGGTTCCATACAGGAGACAAGGGATTTCTTGATCAGGATGATTATATCCATGTATGCGGCCGCATAAAGAACCTTATCATACTTTCCAACGGTGAGAACGTGTCACCGGAAGAGATAGAGAACAGGCTTTATGAAAACCGCGCCATAGCTGAAGTAGTGGTCTATGATAAAGAAGGCTGCATTACTGCTCAGATATTCAGGAATGAGGAGTATATCGAGCAGAATGGTATTACCGATCCTGAACAGAATATACAGGATTTCATAAACGATCTTAACCGTGAACTTGCTGTATACAAACGTATAAACAGGGTAGAATACAGGAATGAGCCTTTTGAGCGTACTTCGTCAAAGAAGATAAAGAGAAATCTCTGATATATCATATGTACTTAAATCCTCTGATCATTATGGTCAGAGGTTTTTTGTGTGTTTGTTTACGGTTATCTGCCATTGATTGTAAATAAATCTGTTAAATTTGCATAAAAATATTGATTTATCTGAATCCATGTGTTATAATGATAACGTATCAAACTATAAAGGGGTATTGACTGTGAAAAAGAATCTTTCGCTGATAGTTCTGCTTCTGATCCTGATGCTTATGCTTGCAGGAATGTTCTTATATCTGTATTCAAGCAACAGAAGCCTCAAGAGGCAGGTATCGGAACTAAGATCACAGCAGGCCAATATACCCGATACATCTCAGCTCACAGTAGTTACCTCAGCTACAGAAGCACAACAGCAGGAGCCCCCTTCATCAGATGAAAATGTATATGTTGTTTATGACAACGGTACTGAAAGATTTGATTTTCCCTTGTCCGAAAGACCTCTTACAAAGCTTATGCCTTCAGATACAAAAACTATCACAAATGAGGGCAACCGCCGCGTGGTAACAGATATGCACGGCTACAGACTGACAGATATAGGCATAGATGTATCTCAGCGTCAGCAGGTCATAGACTGGTCTAAGGTAAAGGACCAGGGAATAAAATTTGCGTATGTGCGTATGGGCTACAGGGGATACGAGACAGGAAAGCTGATGAATGACTCGTATTTTGTGGATAACTATAACGGCGCTAAGTCAGCAGGCATCAGAACCGGAGTATATTTCTTCTCTCAGGCTGTAAGTGCGGAGGAAGCGCAAGAAGAAGCTGATTATGTAATAAACTTGCTTTCCGAATATGACTATGATCCTGATCTTCCCATAGCATTCTGGTGGGATCAGAATCCTGCTCCCGGGGAATCTGCCCGTACTGATGATACTGACGGTGAGACACAGACTGCCTGTGCAGCAGCATTTTCCGACAGGATAAAAGAAGCTGGCTATGACTGCATAGTATATACCACTATAAACGGTGCATTTTTCAGATATGATATAGACGGGTTTGACAGCGGGCTCTGGATCGCCGATTACGGAGATAAATGCAGTTTTATATATGATTATGCGTTTTTACAGTATTCCCAGTCGGGAATTGTTGATGGTATAGAAGGCTTTGTGGATCTTGACGTAATGGTATTGCCCGAAAGCGATACAGAAGAATAAGTTGTATAATATGACGATTGTATTGGCTGAAACAGCGCTTTGTTATATGCGATATATCTAAATTTTTAGCTTTTGTCTTAACATTTGCAAAAAATCTTGAAAATCGCCGAAAAATATAGTAAAATATATTTGTATGGTATCGTGATTGATATCAAAAATAGTATGTTCATGACATACTCACGGAGGTTATGGCAATGGCACTTTTCAGCTTGAATACCAGGTATCTTGAGGGATTTGTGGCTGAACACGAAATGGAAGCTGCAAAGGCTCAGACAGAGCTTGCTGCAAAGATACTTGAGGATAGAAGCGGAGCGGGCAATGACTTTCTCGGATGGCTTGATCTTCCTGTAGATTATGACAAGGAAGAGTTTGCGAGAATAAAGGCTGCCGCTGAAAAGATAAAATCTGATTCACAGGTGCTGATAGTAATCGGCATAGGCGGTTCATATCTCGGAGCCAGAGCGGCTATCGAGCTTATGAAGTCTCCTCTTTACAACAACCTTAAAAAGGATACTCCCGAGATATACTATGTGGGCAACAGCATTTCTCCCACATATCTCAATGAGATTATCTCTCTTGTGGACGGAAAGGACTTTTCCGTAAACGTTATATCCAAGTCGGGTACTACTACCGAGCCTGCACTCGCTTTCAGAGTGTTCAGGGATCTTCTTGAAAAGAAGTACGGCAAGGATGGCGCCAAGGGCAGGATCTATGCTACAACAGACAAGGCAAGAGGAACACTCAAGGAGCTTTCCGACAAGGAAGGCTATGAGACTTTTGTTATCGCAGATGATGTAGGCGGAAGATATTCCGTACTCACTGCAGTAGGACTTCTTCCCATTGCTGTATCAGGATGCGATATCGATGCTGTTATGGCAGGCGCTGCAAAGGCAAGAGAAGATCTCAAGGCTGATTTTGACAATAACGACTGCTATAAATATGCTGCTCTCAGAAACATCCTGTACAGAAAAGGAAAGAGCGTTGAGATACTTGTATCCTATGATCCTTCCTTTGCTATGATGGCGGAATGGTTCAAGCAGCTTTACGGCGAGAGCGAAGGCAAGGATAAGAAGGGACTTTTCCCTGCATCATGCATATTCTCCACCGATCTTCATTCTATGGGCCAGTTTATACAGGACGGCTCAAGAATAATGTTTGAGACAGTCGTTGATATAAAGAAGCCCAAGGCTGACTTCTTCCTTGAGAATGATGCTCAGAATCTTGACGGGCTCAACTTCCTTACAGGTCAGAATATGTCTGTCGTCAACAGAAAGGCTTTTGAAGGTACTGTTCTTGCTCATACCGAGGGCGGTGTTCCCAATATAGTACTTGAGCTTGAGGATACAACCGAGCAGAGCTTTGGCTATATGGTATATTTCTTTGAAAAAGCATGTGCAGTAAGCGGCTATATGCTTGGCATCAATCCCTTTAACCAGCCCGGAGTAGAGAGCTACAAGAAGAATATGTTCGCTCTTCTCGGCAAGCCCGGTTATGAGGGACAGAAAGCAGAGCTTGAGGCAAAGCTCGGCAGATAATGTTTGGAGCGGTATGGTATACCCGTACCGATCTTAAGGCAAAACACTTATAAAAGATCGCTGTGCCGTTCGGCGACGGCAGGGATGATCTGTGTTATGCCGATAAATACAATATCGCCGGGAATGGAGTTATTATGGTAAAGATTATTACAGGCAATAAGGGTTCGGGCAAGACCAAAATTCTCATTGATATGATAAATGCAGCAGCCAAGACCACCAAGGGCTATGTAGTTTGCATAGACAAGAACGACAAGCTCAGATATGATATCGGCCACAGCGTAAGGATCGTAGAGACCGACGCTAACAGCATTTATTCCTTTGAGGCTTTCTTCGGTCTTGTTGCAGGCCTTATTGCAGGAAACTATGATATAAAGGATATATTCGTTGATTCCATACTCAAGGTCGGCGGTGCTGATTATGAGGCACTCGGCGCTATGCTTGCAAAGATCGACAAGCTTACAGGCAGCGAAGTAAACGTTGTATTCACAGTTTCTGCTGATAAGACTGATCTTCCCGAGAGCGTTTCCAAGTACGCTGTCAACTGATTATGAGCGTTGATCGGGGAACGGGTAGTGCCTGTTCCCCGAAATTTTGATTTTTTTGCA
>CACZPE010000094.1 GCA_902782875.1 uncultured Ruminococcus sp.
GGTACAAGGGGGAGACGATGCGCGTTGTCATCGACAACGGTACGCGCACTGCGGATATATTCCTCAACCGTGATATCGTGGCACAGGGCGGCCTTAAGAAGGGCATGACCGTTACGAGCGCACAGCTTCGCATGCTTATGGCGGAAAATGAACGCCGCAGGGCAAGAGAGCGTGCGCTCTTTCTGCTTGAAGACAGGGAGCATTCCTGTAAGGAGCTTTATGACAAGCTGTGCAGGAACTATAAGGAGGATACTGCCGCGGCGGTATGTGATGAGCTGCTTGAAAGAGGACTGCTCGATGATATGCGCTTTGCGGAGAATATGACACGTTCCCTGATAAACAGGAAATACGGCATGATGCGCATACGTCAGGAACTCTACAGGCGCGGCGTGGACAGGGATATAATAGGCATCGTGACGGAGGAAGCGGATATCGGGGCGGTGAATATCTCCCTGACAGCGCTTATAAGGCAGAAATACCTCGGTAAGCTGGAGGACGGCGAGACGGACAAGGTGATAAACGCCCTTGCACGCAGGGGATATACCTATTCGCAGATAAAGGACGCGATAGAAGAGGTCATGAACGGAGAATAACGCGCCCCCGATTTGTGACAAACATCTAAATGAAGATAACGGCGGCTCAAAAGTTTATGCTTTTTTATGTTTGAAAAAATACCGTCCGTGTGCTATAATACAAAACGGAAATGCTTCAAGGATATCCCTTGGAGCTTTTTTTGAGAACGGTGTATATGTGTGGAAAGCATATCACACTTAAGAGAGGATAATATTATGGCACAGATCATCGCACTGGTGATATTCGTGGCAATGTTCGTACTTATCGTGACGGATAAGATCGAACGTCACTATGTCACTCTCGGCTGCGGTCTGCTGACGCTGATATTCGTTTTTGGCGTTTGTATGAAAGACCCGTCGGCAATAATAAACACACTGAATGTAAAGCCCATATTCACGGCGGATTTCTGGTACGCACCCCATTCGGGCGGCGAGGAGAGCGGCGGCATAAACTGGGCTACGATCATATTCATCGCGGGTATGATGATCATGGTCGAGGGCATGGCAAGAGCGGGATTTTTCCGCTGGCTGTGCATGAAGCTTGCAAAGCTCGTTCATTACAAGACTATACCCGTATTCGTGACATTCATGCTGATGAGCTTTGTCCTGGCGATGTTCATAGACAGTATTACGGTAATACTTTTCCTTGCATCCGTTACTATAGAGCTTGCAAGACTGCTTAAATTCGACCCCGTGCCGATGATACTCTCCGAGGTGTTCTGCGCAAATCTCGGCGGCTCTGCCACTATGTGCGGCGACCCCCCGAATATCATAATCGGCACATCCCTGGGATATTCGTTCTTTGACTTCATACTCAATACCGGTGCAATGGCGCTGATATCCCTGGTATTCACACTGATATACTTCTTCCTTGTCTTCAGAAAGCAGTATTCCACACCGTCAGAGGATATCGATATAAGCTCTCTGCCTGCTCCCGAGAGCTGCATCACCGACAAGACGGGCTTTGCACTCAGTACCGTGATATTCTTCATCGCGGTTGTGCTGCTCGTCACACACTCGATGACACATCTTACCGTGGCTTTCATAGGCGTGTTCGTATCTGTTGCCACGATCATCGCAAATATGAAGCATCTCGGTTATATCATGAAGAGAGTGGACTACAAGACACTGCTTTTCTTCATAGGCCTTTTCGTGGTAGTCGGCGGACTTGAACAGACAGGCGTGCTCGAGACTGTCGCCGGCTTTATCGGTGAGATAAGCGGCGGCAACACCAAGCTCATGATAGCGATCATCATATGGGGCTCGGCCATAGCGAGCGCATTTATCGACAATATCCCCTTTGCGGCAACTATGATACCCGTTATAAAGACACTTGCGGTATCCTCGGGAGTGCCTCTTGATACTCTTGCATGGACACTTTCGATGGGCACTGATATAGGCGGCAGCGGCACTCCGATAGGCGCATCGGCAAACGTTGTCGGCACCTCTGCAGCAGCAAAGGCAGGTCACCCCATAGGATGGGGAGAATACTGCTCAAAGGCTGCTCCCGCAACGATAATCGTTCTTGCGGTATGCACCGCGTATATATTCATCGTTTATCTTTGATATGAGAGGAGAATGACCGTGCAGTTCATAATATCCATAGGCAGAGAATACGGCAGCGGCGGACATGAGATCGGCAGACATCTTGCGGAGCGCTTCGGCATTGATTTCTGCGACAGGAATATGCTCGACCGCATAGCGGAGGAGAAGGACACCTCTGCGGAGAATCTTCGCAAATACGACGAGACACCCAAGAGATTTTTGCTTTCAAGGACTGTCAGGGGCTTCTCGAACTCTCCCGAGGAGATCATCGCACGCATGCAGTTTGAATACCTCGAGAAAAAGGCCAAGAGCGGCGAGAGCTTCATAGTCGTCGGAAGATGTGCCGAGAGCGTGCTCAAGGACTGCGAGGGGCTGATATCCCTTTTCATCACGGGAGATGAGGATGTAAAGATAGACCGTGTCGCAGAGCACAGGAATATGACCAGGGACCAGGCAAAGATGGCGATACTGCGCCACGACAAGAAGCGCAAGGCTTATCACAACTATTACTGTGAGGGCAAATGGGGCGATTCGAGAAACTATGAGCTGACCATCAATTCAAGCAAGCTGGGCATAATGGGAACGGTAGATGTGCTTGAAAAATATATCCGCATGAGGACAGGTCTGGAATAACAAGCGATATACATATTGTATATTCTCGTTTAATTAGACGTATAGTAATATATCGTAATCCGACAGGAACACAGAGGGTCAGGGAGCAGATGCGCTGCTTAAATCCTGACCCCTTCTGATAAAGGAAATCATTATGTCATTTTCACAGGATATAAAGGAAGAGCTCTGTCAGTGTATAAACGACAGGGACAAGGAATACGGCTGCCTTTACGGCATGCTGCTTTTCTGCCGCAGGTTTGATGCGGGTGAGATAGTGTTCCAGACAGAGAATCCGCTTGTGCGTGATATGTTCGTCCGTCTCTGCGGACGTGTCATAAACGGACGTGTGGCCGAGACAGAGTCAAAGAAGCGCAGCGCGGTGCTGTATTCCCTTTCGGTGCCCGAGGAATCGGACAGGGAGGAGATAATATACCGCTACCGCATATCCTCACGCTCGCTTGTACACCGCATACAGGAGGATAATATCACAAACAACAATGTCTTTGCATTCCTTGCGGGGGCGTTTCTTTCCTGCGGGAGCATGGCGGAGCCCATGAAGGAGTATCACTTCGAGTTCGCCGTGCCCTACAGGGAGCTTTGCGAGGATCTCGGCAGCCTGCTCGGCAGGCTGGGTATCGTATCGCGCTATGTTGAGCGCAAAGGGGTATATGTGCTCTACCTCAAGGGCAGCGAGGCGATAGAGGATATACTCACCATGATGGGGGCATCCCGTGCGTCGATAGAACTGATGAACGTCAAGATACTCAAGGACGTGCGCAACAAGGCCAACCGTATCGCCAACTGCGACAGCGCGAATATAGAGCGCACGCTCAAAGCCTCTCAGAAGCAGATAGAGGATATAGAGTACATAATGCAGGCAGGCAGTCTCGATGATCTTTCCGAGGAGCTTCGCAATATGGCATTGCTCAGACTTGAGAATCCGGATGTGTCTCTTTCGGAGCTCGGCGCCATGCTTGACAAGCCGGTGGGCAGATCGGGGGCAAATCACCGTCTGCGCCGCCTTTCCGAGATAGCCGCAGAGCTCAGGGAAAGAACGGCGGATATATGATAAGAAGTATACAGGGGCGGGCTTCCCGTAAGGGGGCTGTGCCCCTTGTTTATTAGACCCGAATGAGTTTTATTATAATCAGATTAAAAAATCGTAAATTTGTTGAAATTGTTATTTTGTTGTGATACAATAAGCACAACAGAAAAAAAGACATGGCTGTTAAGCCCAAAAAGGACAAAAGAACGGAGGGAATAAAATGATTACTATGTTTTTATGGATACTCGTGCTTATCGTAGCGGCGGTCGCTGAGGCTGTCACAACAGCGCTTGTATCAGTCTGGTTCTGTGTGGGTGCACTCGCCGCAGCGATATCTGCCGCACTCGGAGCTCCTCTGCTCCTGCAGCTTATTATCTTTGTAGGTGTGTCTATACTCGCACTTGTAGTGACCAAGCCCATAATCAGAAAACTCATGCCCAACAGCTCCTATATATTCACCAACGGCGAGGACGATGTCGGAAAGACAGCCTTCGTAGTGGAGGAGATCGACCCCGAAAAGGGTACAGGCAGAGTTAAGCTCGGCGATGTTGACTGGGGCGCACGCTCTGATAACGGTCAGATCATAACGGTCGGCACTCCCGTTGTCATAGTTGAAAGAGGCTCTGCAGTCCTCAAAGTCAGAGTAAAGTAACAGAAAGGAAGTTTGTTTTATGGAAGCTGGAACCTTTGTACTTATCATACTTGTAGTGATCTTACTCCTGATAGTTATATCAGGTATCAAGATCGTGCCTCAGGCACAGATCTATGTAGTGGAGCGCCTCGGCGCTTTCAAGGCTGACCTTCACACAGGTCCGCACTATGTTGTACCCCTTCTTGACAAGGTGGTAAAGAAGGTCTCCATCAAGGAGCAGGTAGTTGACTTCAAGCCGCAGCCCGTTATCACAAAGGATAATGTTACAATGCAGATAGATACCGTTGTATTCTTCACGGTAACCGATGCAAAGCTCTATACCTACGGTATTGAAAGACCCCTTTCCGCTATAGAGAATCTTTCCGCTACCACACTGAGAAATATCATCGGTGAGATGGAACTCGATGCAACGCTCACATCCCGTGACGTTATCAACTCCAAGATCACATCCATACTCGACCAGGCTACCGATAAGTGGGGCATCAAGGTCAGCAGAGTAGAGCTCAAGAACATCATCCCGCCCAGAGAGATCCAGGACGCGATGGAAAAGCAGATGAAGGCTGAGCGTGAAAGAAGAGAAAAGATCCTTCAGGCTGAAGGTGAAAAGAAGTCTCAGGTGCTCGTTGCAGAGGGTGAAAAGGAGTCCAAGATACTCCGCGCAGAGGCTGAGAAGCAGGCTGCCATACTCAAGGCAGAGGCTGAAAAGGAAGCTACAATACTCCGCGCAGACGCTGTAAGACAGCAGAAGATACTTGAGGCAGAGGGTGAAGCTGAGTCTATCAGAAACGTACAGCAGGCTCTTGCTGATACTATCGTACAGCTCAATCAGGCTAATCCTTCCCAGAATGTCATCGCTATCAAGAGCCTTGAAGCATTCGGCAAGGCTGCTGACGGTAAGGCTACCAAGATCATCATTCCTTCTGAGATACAGGGACTTGCAGGTATGGCATCCTCTCTCAAGGAGATCATATCCACTGATACACCGCAGTATAACAACAATCCCCAGCAGTATCAGTAATAGTGAATAACGAAGAGTGAATAGTGAATAGATAATAGTAATCAACTCTGTGTAATAATTCAAGCGGCATATACATTTTGTATATGCCGCTTTTTCTGCGTGACTTACTCTTCCACCGTGCTGCGCACGGCGGAAGGGTCCCTCCGCATACGAAAGATACCTGTTTCGCAAATTTATCCTCCCGGGATAAATATATTTGTGAAATAGCTGCGGGCTCAGCATTGTCCGAAGTGTAAGCTGTCAGTAGA
>CACZPE010000095.1 GCA_902782875.1 uncultured Ruminococcus sp.
TCGCCGAGCAGCTTCTCGAAGTTGGGCAGATCGGTCGGTGTTGATATCACGAGTATATCCTTTATGCCCGCAAGCATAAGGGTAGAGAGCGGATAGTATACCATCGGCTTGTCATAGACGGGAAGCAGCTGCTTTGATGTTACCATAGTGAGCGGATAGAGCCTTGTGCCCGAGCCGCCTGCAAGAATTATACCTTTCATAGTTACCCCTTTCCTCAGCAGAATATGAGCTGTCCGACTGCGGACATGAAATTCTGCTTTAAGAATCCGTATTTTATCAGTTTTGCGATCCGCACGGGCTTTATGCAGCCTTTCACGGATATATAAGCCTCAACGGTGCGCCTTGCCTCCGCAGGGAGTTCATCACCGTATATGCGCAGAAACCTTGCGGCCTGATCATACGATGCATTTATGCGCTCCTTTGTATGGCTTCTGTTTTTCAGTATCGCGGTGATACCCTTCATACTGCGGTTATCGACCGCGCCGAGCACGTTGCCGCCGTGCTGACGGTATTTTATCAGCGGCTCATCTATGAATACCACTCTGCCGAATGCCGCCGCCGCCAGCGCCGCCCACCAGTCATGCATCAGCATATCCCCGGCAGGGGCCTTCTTAACGATATCGGCAAGCTGTCTGTTTATCATCACGGTGCAGCCTGTGACGTTGTTCTGTGCCAGCAGCCTGTTGAGACTGCGGCACCCGGGATCAAGCCCCTGAAAGCCCGTGAAGGACCTGTGAAGGGTATTCAACTTTTCATCGACTATCTCAAGCTCGGTATGTACCAGCACGGGACATCCCGTGTCCGCCTCCTTCATAGCCGCAAGAGTGCGTGACACCTTATCGGGACACCATATGTCGTCCTGGTCGCAGAACATGATATATTCAGCATCGCTGCGCCTGAGCATCGACATGAAATTGCCGCAGGAGGACCCCGTCGGCACCTCATTCTTCACCGCGGTGATCCTGTCGGGATACCTGCGGGCATAGCTCTCTGCTATCGCAAAGGACTCATCCGACGAGCCGTCATCGCATATATACAGGTGCCAGTCTGTCTCTGTCTGTGCGATTATGCTGTCTGTCTGCGCAGAAAGGTATTCCGCGCCGTTGTACAGTGCGAGAAGTATATCGATCATTTCACATACCTGCCGCCCGAACGCCATTTCCAGAAGTATTTGATCATGGAATCTATCTGGATAAGGAAGTATTTCTTGTTTTTCATATATGCCCGCTCCCACAGATGCACTACAGAAAACTGCGGCGCATAGACCGTTCTGCCGTACCGTCCTGCCATGCGGGTGATATCCGCATCCTCGTTATAGAGAAAGTATCTCTCGTCAAACCCGCCTATCTTCTTGAATATCTCTGTTCTGACGGCAATGAAGCAGCCTGAGCAGAAGCCTATATCAACAGGCTCCGTCACTGTGCGCTCGCGCATGGTGTATTCGTATCTCCACTTGCGGAATATGCCGCCGAAGCGCTCAAATCTGCCGCCGACCATATATCTCACCTTCGGCGAG
This sequence comes from uncultured Ruminococcus sp., assembly GCA_902782875.1. Next base: position 1,517 of record CACZPE010000095.1, read on the forward strand.
AGCTTCGGGGTGAACTGTTCCTCGCCGTTTTCATAGAGGAATTTCGGCACAGCCATGACTATATCTGGATTTTCATCAAAAAAGCGGCACATATCGCCGATAACGTCATATTCAAATATGATATCGGGATTTATTATAAAGTGCATATCCGATGAAAGGCGGTCCAGTACCGCGTTCTGACCGTGACCGAAGCCCTTGTTGCTGTGATTTTCTATTATATTCACCATGGGGAATTTTTTTCTGACTATCTCAAGGGTGCGGTCAGAGGAATCATTGTCGGATATCCACACATCGGCTTCACAGTGTTCATAAAGCGTGGACAGGAGCTTTTCTATAGTATTCTCATTATTATATGTGACTATACACACTGATGCTCTCATCTCACGAAGCCCTGCCTTTTGAACGGATATGTTTTGTGGATAAACACTCTGTAATTATACCATTATAATAAGTCTTTGTCAATGAATTTCGCACAAACAGCAATTTGTAATCAATAATGAACAACTTTTGTGTGCAGGTACACATCTGCGGTATTCGGAGATAAAGCGGGAAAATATACGTTCATACGAGAGACCGGGCGGGCATATCCCTCAGATGATCCGACATCAGACAGATCATCAGAAATTTTTATTGAGGCTGACTTTTTAACCGAACACACAGGAGGGCGATGATCCTGTATATACAGGCGGAAAAACGGTGTGTACACACGCTCTGTCCCATGTGACATACCGTGTCCCATCGCATGCCTTAGCCGTTTTGCCCGCTTTGTGTCCTTTTCTTTTTTCTGTATCCGGGTTATGATAAAAGCACAGACAGGGGGAACGCCCCCCGGGGAAAAACCACCGTAAAGGAGAAAAGCTTATGGACAAAAACACAAAAGAGACCCTGCTGAAAGTAGCAGAAAAAAAAAAGAAAAAAGAAGCGATATTCA
>CACZPE010000096.1 GCA_902782875.1 uncultured Ruminococcus sp.
GCAGGGGACGCAGCGCCTTGTCTGCTTCCTTGAGCTTCTCGCGTATGGGTATATTCTGCGGACAGTGCTTTTCGCATTTGCCGCAGCCTATGCACTGATCAGCAAAGGACGGTTCCTTTTTGAGCGTCACCGACTGTATATACTCAAATCTGCCCGAGGCCTTGTCCTCGGAATACATCCTGTTGTAGCAGCGGAATATGGACGGGATATCCACTCCCTTAGGGCAGGGCATACAGTATCCGCAGCCTGTGCATCCGACCTTTGTGGTCTCTGCGATTATGCCGCATATCTCGTCTATCAGCTTGCGCTCCGCCTCTGTAAAGCACCCTGCTTCTGCTTCATCAGCCGTGCGGCAGTTCTCCTCCACCATATCGGTCGAGTTCATGCCCGAAAGCACACAGGTGACCTCCTTCTGGTCCCACAGCCAGCGGAATGCCAACTGTGCAGGGGTGTATCCCGTGCCGCTGTCGGCTATGATCTGCTTTGCCTTTACGGGCAGCATATCCACCAGCTTGCCGCCTCTCAGCGGTTCCATTATGATGACGGGTATGCCCTTTTCTGCGGCGGCTCTGAGCCCTCTTTTGCCCGCCTGTGTGTCCACGTCCATATAGTTGTACTGTATCTGGCAGAAATCCCAGTCATAGGCATCCAGCACTCTGAGAAACTCCTCTGTGCCGCCGTGATACGAAAAGCCGATGTTGCGTATCTGTCCGCTCTTCTTCTTTTCTTCTATCCAGCTTTCGATGCCGATCTTTTTCAGCTTCTCCCACTGGCCCAGATCGGTGATATGGTGCATCAGATAGTAGTCGATATAGTCTGTGCGCAGCCTTGAAAGCTCCTCACTGAAAAATCTGTCTACCGATGATGCGCCCGTTACCATGTACTGCGGCAGCTTTGTGGCGATATTGACCTTTTTGCGCAGGCCGTTTCTCTCGAGTATCTCTCCGAGAGCGGCTTCGCTGCCCTGATAGAGATACGCGGTGTCATAGTAGTTGACACCCTTTTCGTATGCCGCCAGCAGCTCCTTTTCGGCCTTGTCGATGTCTATGCCGCCGCCCTTGCGGGTAAAGCGCATGCATCCGTAGCCGAGTATGGATATGGGCTCGCCGTGCCTGTCATTTCTGTATAACATGCTGTAACACCGCCTTTACCGTCTGAATATTACCGTATAGATAACGCCGAAAAACTCTCTGAGCCAGTAGGTGGGCAGGAATGCAAGCTGGGTGCGGGAGCTTCTGGCGTAGCATTTTATCCCCGCACGCTCTGCGATTATATGAGATCTGAACTGGTGAAACTCGCTTGTGACTATGACCGCTTCGTGGGGCAGTCCGAGCCTGTCCATTATCTCAAGGCTGTTTTTCATATTGGTATAGGTGCTTACTGATTTGTCCTCAAGGATTATCCTGCTTTCGTCTATGCCTTTTTCCACAAGGCGCTGCTTTATCGCATACGCTTCGGTGTAAGGCTCGTCGCTGCCCTTTCCGCCCGAGGCGATGCATATTGCATCCGGGTTTTCGCACAGATATTCATACGCTGCATCCGTGCGCTGTGCGAGCATAGGGGAGGGACCGTAGTTTCTTACCTGGCAGCCGAGCACGATAACGGTGGTGCTCTGCGGCGGGGGAATATCCATATGCTTTATCATAAACGCGGATAACACTCCCGCAAAAGCGGTGCATATGACCAGCAGGGCGGCAGATACGATCAGTATCCACCTTTTCGGGGAATGCCATACCTTCGCGATGAATACGGCAAGCTCATGGTGCCTGATACAGGCGGCAAATATCGCCGCACATATTACGCACCCCGAGATATTGCCTATATTCGGCGTGGCAGTGACCGCAGTGGCCGCAAACAGCAGGAACATCATCACCGACGCTGCCGCAGCCGCGGAAAGAAGTATTCTCATGCCTCTGCAAGAGCAGCCTTTACAGCCTTTGCAAGCTGATCGGGACATGATGTGCCCTTGTTCTGGCAGTTTATCCCTTCAAGACGCTTTATCAGCTCCTCGGCAGCCATGCCCTCTGCAAGGCGTGAAACGCCCTGGGTATTGCCGTGGCAGCCCCTGGTAAACTCGATGTTCTTTACTATACCGTCCTCAAGGTCAAAGGCTATATTGACGGAACATACGCCCTTTGGCTTATAGTTGTATCTCATAATTCTTCTCATTTCCTTTTGTAGTATTTATTCCATTCGTTTACTATCTTGTCGGATTCGTCTTCGTCAAAATCGGGATGCAGGCTCGACAGCTCGGAGCGTACAGCCTCTTTTTCATCCTGGGCGGGTACGTACCGCCAGTCGGATATGAACCAGCTTTCGTAAAGCTTCCTGTACCATCCGGGGTTGCCGGGCAGTCCTCTGTAGCGCCTTACTGCGCGGTTTGCAAAGGTCTTCTGGCGGAAGCGCTTTTTTACGCGCTTTTCGCGGTCCTTTGCTATTGCGAATCTTCTGTGGCTTCGGCTCATAATATCCTCCGGTCATACGATGCCAAATCTCTCCAGTGCCTTATAGAATCCGCCGCGGAGTACATGATCCGTGACTATGTCCGCCAGGGCCTTCACGTCATCGGGGGCGTTGCCCATGCATACGGATGTGCCTGCCGCCGCAAATGCGGAGGCATCGTTCATACTGTCTCCGACAGCAACGGTATCTTCCTTTGCGGCACCGAGATATCCTGTCATCCGTGCCAGCGCATCGCCCTTGTCGCAGCCTGCGCTTATTATCTCGCAGTGCTCGTAGTCGTCTGTGCTGTCTGTGAAATGTATCAGTGTCAGTCTGTCCTCATCGGGTATGGAAAAGCCTTCGTACTGCTCCTTTGTGAGACAGAAGGAAAGCTTGCTCGCGTGAAGACCTCTTTCGTCATATTCCTCCAGGGTCCTGTCGCAGCGTATGCTCTCCGTGCGCAGTCCCTGCAGCTCCGATGTGTCGGGATCCTCTCCAGAAAGCAGCAGATTGCTGATTATACGGGACATGGTCTTGTTCATGAACATCCCCTCTATCGTTTCAAGAGAGTAGGGGACGCTGTTTTCGTCAAAGTATCTGCGGTATTTCCTCACGGTATCGTCGGGGATATGGCTGTTTTCAAGTATCTTCCCGTCAAGGGAGAGATAGCAGCCGCCCGCTGCGATCATGCCGTTATAGAGTTCCAGCGGCACATCCTTCGGTATCATGCCCACAGTGCGCCCTGTGCAGAGTATCAGCTTATGCCCCTTATTGTGTGCAAGGGTCAGTCCTTCAACAGCCGAGGGGATGATCCCCTCGGCATAATCGCGTATAGTGCCGTCTATATCAACAAAAAATATCATTTCTTGAAAAGCGTTTCAAACAGGCCTCTGCCCAGTGAAGCGCCTATATTTCCTCCCAGTCTCTTTCCGAATGTGCCGCCGACTGTCTTGCCGAGGGCGTTTCCTGCCTCTCTGCCGAGAGAGCCGGATATGCTCTTGCCCGTAGAGCCGATTATGCGCTTGGTCTCCTTTTTCATCTTGTCGGCCTGCTTTGCTTTTTCGCGCTCTGCGGCTTCCTTTGCGGCAGCTTCGTCCATAGCCAGCTGTCTTCTCTGCATAAATTCATATGCGGAGTCATTGTCAACAAATTCGCTGTACTTTTTATAAAGCCTGTCCTGAGCTATATGCATGCGGCGCACGCCGTCATCGAGCGCACCGAGCAGGCTCTGGGGAGGAAGCACCTTGCAAAGTTCTACTATCGTGGGGATACCGTCTGTATCGAGCACGGATATGAGCGCCTCGCCCACGCCCAGGGCGGTAAGAGCTTCAAGCGTATCAAAGGACGGATTTGCCCTGTAGGACATCGCTGCTGCCTTGAGCTTCTTCTGCTCGGCGGGAGTATACGCCCTGAGAGCGTGCTGCACCTTGTTGCCGAGCTGTGAAAGCACATCATCGGGAACGTCCTGCGGATTCTGTGTGATGAAGTATATTCCAACGCCCTTTGAGCGTATAAGCTTCACAAGCTGTGATATCTTTTCGAGCATGGCTTTGGGGGCGCTGTCAAACAACATATGTGCCTCATCGAAGAAGAATACCATCTTCGGCTTTGCCATATCGCCCGCTTCGGGTAGTGTTTCAAAAAGCTCTGAGATAAGCCACATCATGAATGTCGCGTACATGACGGGGTTCATCATCAGGCGGCGGCAGTCGAGTATGTTTATCCTTCCCTTACCGCCGTCGGCAGGGTCGGGAGAGAGCCAGTCGTGTATATCCAGTGCGGGCTCCGCAAAGAATATGTCTCCGCCGTTTGATTCAAGGCTGACAACGCTTCTCATTATCGCCGAGAGGCTCTGCTTTGCAAGGTTTCCGTATTTCAGGGAATAGTCCTTTGCGTTCTCGCCCACATATGTGAGCATCGCCTTGAGATCCTTTGTATCTATGAGCAGAAGCTCTTCATCATCGGCTATCTTGAAGATTATATCCATTATCGCGCTCTGGGTATCATTCAGGCCGAGTATGCGCGAAAGCAGCATCGGGCCCATTTCGGATACCGTAGTGCGCAGGGGTATGCCGCCCTCCTGGTATACATCCCAGAATGATGACGGGAAGCCCTTGTACTCAAAGCCGAGATCGGAAAGCCCCAGCTTTTCTATCCTTGACGATACGCTGTCTGTAGCTTCGCCTTTATAGCCTATGCCTGCAAGGTCGCCCTTTGCATCCGCGAGAAACACAGGTACTCCCAGCTCTGAGAATGCCTCAGCCATTACTCTGAGCGTTACGGTCTTGCCCGTGCCTGTGGCACCCGATATGAGACCGTGTCTGTTTGCCATTTCGGGATAGATGTATACGGGCTTTTCTTCGTCCGTACCCACACCCGACATACCTATTAGGATCTTGCCGTCATGTATCAATTCGATGACCTCCCTGACAGGGCGTTTGCCGCTCTGTGTTCTTTTGTCTATTATACATCATTACACATACATTTGTCAACACTCGGGGGCCGTGTCGGCCGGTACGACCGGCAGCGACTTCGCTGATTAGTTTGTGAGGACGGCTGTTTTTGTGGCTCGGTAACTTTTGTTTGAGGAGAGACCCTTCCACCACCAGCCGTAGGCTGGTGGTCCCCCTCCCCTTTCAGGGGAGGTTTATCATATCCAATTAATTTGAGAAAGCCATATTATAACTATACTCATATAAGTTTAGCTGAACAAACGGCTACATAAAACTAATCAAAGTGCCTTTGCCTCCCCTGAAAGGGAAGTCATCATTGCTACGCAAAGAGGGGGACCATGCGAAGCATGGTGGAAGGGTCTACTCTACTCTAAACACTCCAAACTCCACACTGTTACAAATCTACAGAATGTAATATATTTTAAAATATGACAAACTGTAACAATCCGGAAGACGGATGATTAAATGTAAAGGATTACAATATGAACGCAATATTATTTGTAGACAGATATTATGTAAAAATATCATATTTTTAGAGGTGAAAATTATGGAATACTACAAATTTTTTTACATATTCTATTTTTTAGTAAAATTTTATTGCAAAAGCTTCACCTGTATGGTATTATGTGAATAATACTACTGTGGCGTAATATCTCTGTCTGCCGGGCGCAGATACGTCCGTCGGGGGAGGGGATGACGCAGATACTGCATAGCAGCGCCGTTTACAGGGCGTGAAGAAAGGCGGAATGCATATTATGAAGAATGACTGTCTGCACGGGGACTTCGTGCAGGATGAAATAATCCGGAAAACAAAGAGGATATGAAAGGAGAAAAAGATTTGAACACACAAACAAGAAAGACACTCAGACAGCGTGTACTCGCATTTGTTACGGCTGTTGCAACATCCCTGACGCTGATGCTTCCGGGCGTTGCGCCTGTGGTAAGTGCGGAAAGCAGCGGCTACAGCGTTTATTATCAGTTCTATAACGAGAGCGGTTCGACCCGTCTGAATGAACTCTGGAATACGGATGTACAGGAAGCGCTCGGTACAGAGGACGGCGCACTGGGTGACGGAGATCACTATATCTATGCCGAGGCAAAGGACAGCAGCGGTCAGATCACCTATGCTCTCAAGAAAATCGATAATCTGATCTTTAATCCTTTTACCGGGTATTCAACCAGTATACAGCCCGGTGACTTCAGGATAGACAAGTATGAGGGCGGCGCGTTCACAGGCAACGACAACAATGGAGGACAAGGATATTATGACCCTTCGTTGTTCAACATCACCGATGTAAGACTTGCGAAGTCTGCACACGGCGAGAATTTCAATTATACTTCCAGCTCCTACTGGGATAATGAAACCGGTACTATGGTTACCGTGCCCAGTGATTATGAGAATCACTCACTGGAAGAAGTCAAGGCAAAGCTTGATTTCAACGATTCGGCACCTCTCGATTTTGCATTCCTTAACAGGAATATGGGGACCGCAGAGACCACTATCAGGTTCAAGGAAAACAAGTATACCCTGAAATATGAGTATGACGTTGATTTTTCCGATGGTGTTGCCATCACTGCTGATGACGGCTTCTATACGGTTGTGGATGTTCATCACCACAGCGGCAAGCATACCTTCTATATAGCACCTCTGACCACCGACGGCACCGCAGGATCGGCAAGCACTGAGGTCAGCAAGGGCATGTGGATTGATGATCACGGCGACAAGCTCCCCAACGAGTTCTTTACCGGCGGCGAGAGAGATGTGAATATCCATGTCTTCAAGGCAAAGGATCCCGCTGCTTCAAAGGCAAAATACGAGTCTGAACAACCTTCGGATGTCAAGGAATTCTTTGCAAATGTTATCGGCGATGTACTCAACGGCTATACCAACGAAGGTACCGTTATCCCCGAGAACGGTCTTGTAAAGGCTTATCAGGTGACATCCAACAACGATGATGATACTTTCGGCGTTGTTGTATCTGGCACCACGAAGACATTCCATTCAAAACTTCATTTCAGCGGCATAACCGCAACGAATGATTATAACTTCAGAACTGTTCTCGGAAATGGTATATACTACGGCGTTACTGCAGACAAATTCGACAAGCAGAACCACTTCCAGTCCAATTTTGCTGCAAATAACTTCCATACCAAGAGCAACGGCGATGATTTCGAGCCCGACCTCACAGGTGAGTTCGGCGGTCACGTATATGCTTACAATTTCGTTGATTTTGACGAGAACTGTGAAGTTACCAAGACATATTCCAAGGAAGATGCTGCCAACAATGTTGCAGGATCATGGATGTTTGTAGGAAACGGTTCAAACACTGATACATGGACAAAGGGTACTATAGTTCATGTTGACTGTGAGGATCGTGTGCATCAGGATACCATGAGCCATGTTTCCGTAGTTGTTGAAACAGATCCTTCGGACATCAAGAATAACATAGTAGATCCTATAATTGAAAATGCAACCAATATGTCCGCAGAGCTGGCATCCCATGCTCCCAATGTAAACATAGAAAAGGTAGGCTCTGATGTAACGATCGATACAAGGAGCTATCCTGCCGATGCAACTATATATGTAGACGGCGATGAAGTGGGTGCTATCAGCGGTTCCACTCATATCAGAATGATAGAGGGTCAGCTTCTGGTATTCAACTATACCAAGAGCACGACTTATGACAATACAGGTATTGACCTTGCTATCTATAAGCCCGACGGCACAAGGATACCCTCTGATTCCCTGGGCCCGAATGTTAATACCGTAATGCCCGACGGCCATTATAACAGCACTGAGAATGTATGGCTTGATACCGCAACAAGACATATTGTATGGAACCTTAACAGCGTAAAGGATGTATCGGTATTCAACACAGCTGGTATATTCCTTGTTCCCCAGAAGGATTCCAAGACAGATGTGAAGGGTACCACTTCAGGCTGGATCATATCCGGCGGATATATAAAGAATACCGGCGGTGAGTGGCACTATCTCTACAGCGACCTCCCCGGCAACACTACAAATATCAAGCTGCGCAAGACCGATATCACAGGCACAGACGAAGTAGCAGGCGCAACTATAGAGATATTTGACAGCAATAACCAGAGAGTGGCAAAGTGGATATCCAAGGGCAGCAACAAGCCCGGCACGGTTACACTTTCTCCCGGCACATATACCCTTAAGGAAACAGGCACGGAATTTGTTGACGAAACACTCGGAAAGAAATTCTCCGTTCCCACCACGATTGTAAGGTTCACAGTCACAGAAGTACCCGATTCCCATAACTGCACAGTTACTGTAGATACATCATCCGATGGTCTTAAGGTAGATACGGAAGAGGGCTACTACATCTACAAATCTGCAGCATCCGGAGATACTATCGAGATCAGGGATGCAGCCACAACAGGATCTGTAAAGGTAAGCAAGAAGACTGTAAACGCTCCTGCAGCTGATGCCGGCAAGAAGTTCGACATAGTTCTAACATCGAACAAGGCTCTTACAGGCACATACAAGGCTGTATACAGCGACAGCGACGCAAGCACGGACGATATCACCGATGATGCGTTCAAGTTCACCGAAAACGGCGGCAAATATACCGCTACAGTATCGCTTGCAGACGGAGAGAGCATTGAGATATCCTATCTCCCCGGCAATACAATCATAACCGCAAGCGAGCCTTCACTGACAGGCTACACAGCAGCATTCTCGGGCAATCCCGCAACAGCTCTTACAAACGCAGCCACGGTTCCCGAGATCAAGGTGACCAACACCTACGGCACAGTAGTGCCCAAAACTGATATCAAGGTGCTCAAGAAGGATTCCAACGGCGAGCCTCTTTCGGGTGCTAACCTGAAGCTCACCGGCATGAACGGAAATGACACCATTAAGTTCACAGAGAGCCAGTTTGTCACTGCAGGCGGTGCATTATTCCAGAATACTGGTACATCCGGCGGCAACGCTCTTGTATGGAAGACAGGCACAGCAGCTGTGACGATAAAGGATCTTGTTCCCGGCACATACACCCTTTCCGAGATCACCACTCCCGATCCCGGCAGATATGCAAAGGCTGAGGACATCACCTTTGAGATCAAGGCAGACGGCACTATCGACGCTTCCGCAAATGTAACACTTTCCGGCAGCGAGCCCGCACTTGTAACTATGGTTGACGGTGCGCCTACAAGCATTGCGATAAGCAAGCAGAATAATCTGGGCGATCCTATTGAAGGTGCAAAGCTCTCGGTTACAGGTAAGTACGAGGGCGGCACGGACATTCTGTTCAACAATGATAATATTTCCGGCATCACAGGCGCGGGAATTTCGAACGATGCAAAGAAGATAACCTTTACATCACGCAGCACATCTACAGTGATAAAGGAACTTCCCGACGGTACATATACTCTCCATGAAGAGCTCGACGGAGTTCCCAACGGATATGTACACGCTGAAGATATCACCTTTAAGATCGAGGATGGCACAGCAACTATTACAGGCAGCACCGGCAGCATCGTGACCGTAAACAGCGTTCAGACTGTTGTGATGGTTGATGAGGAGATACCTGTTTCAGATATCAAGATCAGCAAGAAGGCGATAGCCGGAAGTGCGGAGATCAAGGGCGCACAGCTGAAGATCACAAGCGACGAAGCAGGCAATACAATCGTAAAGGATGCAAAGACGAATGCAAACCTGAGCTGGACATCAGACGGAACGCGGAAGA
>CACZPE010000097.1 GCA_902782875.1 uncultured Ruminococcus sp.
CGTGCCGGACAATAAATGCTCTCCGATGAATAAATCAACGAAGAAACTGCGGGCTTTGCCCGCAACATACGATTGACAATCCGTGCAAGCTGTGGTATAATTCTACATAATAATATATGTATATGGAACGCTTATGAAAAAGATAATGATAGCAGGCACTATGAGCGGATGCGGCAAGACTACAATCACCTGCGCGGTGATGAGGGCGCTTGTGAAAAGAGGGCTGAAGGTCTCGGCGTTCAAGTGCGGCCCCGATTATATTGACCCCATGTTTCACCGCAGGATCACGGGTACGGATGCCCATAATCTTGACAGCTTCTTCTGTGATGACGGTATGCTGAAAAGCATATTCGCAAGGTACGGCACAGATGCTGATATCTGTGTGACAGAAGGCGTCATGGGCTTCTACGACGGCGTGAATGGTGCAGGCTCCGCACATTCGGTATCACAGTGCCTTGATATGCCTGTGATAGCAGTCATAAACGCAAAAGGAATGAGCGAGTCGATAGGCGCTGTCATGAAGGGATTTCTTGAATATAAGCCGAATAATATCATCGGCTTTGTGTTTGACCGCCTGCCCGAAAGCCTTGTGACCCAGACAAAGAGACTGTGCTCAGAGCTGGGCACGGAATATTTCGGCAGACTGCCTGAAAACAGGGATATATCTCTTGACAGCAGACATCTGGGCCTTGTCACTCCTGATGATACTGCCGGCCTTGCAGAGAAGGCGGACATGCTCGCCGCTCTTGCCGAAGAATATATTGACCTTGACAGGATACTTGGCTTTGAAACGGATATGCCCGGGTATACTCCTGTGAATATGCCTTATATAGGAAAGACGACCGTTGCTGTGGCGATGGATGAGGCTTTCTGCTTCATTTACCCCGAGAATCTGGATATACTGCGGGATATGGGAGCGGATACTGCCTTTTTCTCGCCTCTGCATGATGATGCGCTTCCCCCCTGTGATTCGCTTATCCTTTGCGGAGGATATCCCGAGCTTTATAAGAAAGAGCTCTCTGCCAACAGCGCCATGCGTGAGAGCATATACCGCGCGGTCACGGACGGTATGCCCTGTATTGCCGAATGCGGCGGGTTCATGTATCTGCATGAAAGTATAGACGGTCTGCCTATGGCAGGCGTTATCGGAGCGAAGGCATATATGACCGACAGGCTCAGACGCTTCGGGTATATATACCTTACAGCGGAAAATGACGGGTTTATCGGAAAGGGTACGACATTCCCCGCGCATGAATTCCATTACGGCGAATCAGACGACTGCGGCAGCGATATGACCGCAGAAAAGCCGTGGAAGGGAGTATCTTACAGATGCATACATTCTTCGGGGAATCTTCTGGCGGGATTTCCGCATCTGTATTTCTTCTCATGCCCGGGGACAGCTGAAACATTTATCAGGAAAAGTATAGCTTATGGACAGGATAAAACTCATATCTGAGCCCGACAGTGCGGCAGTAACTGCTGCATACGGGCACTGGGGGCATATTGCAAAGCCGCTGGGCTCTCTCGGCGTGTTTGAGGATATGACCGCGAAGATAGCAGGTATACAGGGCGGACAACCGCATACAGACAGGCGGTGCGCCGTGATCATGTGTGCGGACTGCGGTGCAGTTGAGGAGAATATCACTCAGAGCGGTCAGGATGTTACCGCTAAGGTAGCGCGTTCTATCGCGGAGGGCGGCTCTAATGTGAATATAATAGCGCGTTCTGTCAGAGCAGACGTGTATGCTGTAGATGTAGGCATCAACGGCGATACACCGCAGGGCGTCATCGACAGAAAGGTCATGCGCGGCACCCGGAATATGACAAAGGGCGCTGCTATGACAAGAGAACAGGCTGTATCAGCGATAACAGCAGGGATAGATACAGTTCATGACCTTAAGGACAGATATGATATCATTGCAGCAGGTGAGATGGGCATAGGCAATACCTCTGCAGCATCCGCGGTATCATGCGCCCTTACCGGAAGACCTGCTCGGGATATGACAGGCAGGGGAGCAGGTGCGGATGACGATATGCTCCTTCGCAAGATAAAAGCGGTCGACAGAGCGGTTTCCCTCAATGCTCCCGACAGAAACGATCCGATTGATGTGCTTTCTAAGGTGGGCGGCCTTGATATATGCGCTATGACGGGGCTTTTCCTCGGCGGCGCAGTATACAGGGTGCCTGTTGTGATAGACGGGGTGGTATCCGCGGCAGCTGCCGCGTGTGCATACCTTATCGACAAAAGGGCAGCGGGATATATGCTGCCGTCACATATGTCAGAAGAATGTGCAGCTACGGCACTGTTTGACATTATGGGGTTTGAACCGCCCCTGAGGGCAGGTATGAGGCTCGGGGAGGGCACAGGCGCCCTGATGCTCCTGCCGCTGCTTGATGCGGCGCTCGCACTGTATTATTCGGAGCATACATTCGAGAGCCTTGATATGGAGAGATACAGGCTATGATTCTGATAACAGGCGGCAGCAAGAGCGGCAGGTCTGGACTTGCCGAAAAATATCTTTCCTCCTTTGAGGGGAAGAAGATATATATAGCCACTATGATAAACGACTGTAAGGAAGCGGAAATGACGATAGACCGCCACAGGAAGATGCGCGAAGGCAAGGGCTTCATCACTATGGAGCGGTCTCATGATATACATAATATACCGCTGCCGCAGCACTGTGCGGTGCTTGTGGAGGATGCGGTAAACCTGCTTGCAAACGAGATGTTCTCGGAAAAGATATGCGATCCTGTTGCAAAGACTATGTATACACTGAAAAGACTTGATGAGGACTGCGATATGCTCATAGTCGTCACCAGCCAGACTGGGTGTGACGGTCAGCAGCTCGGGGAACTCACCGACAGGTATACAGAATATCTGGGCAAGCTCAACTGCAGGCTTGCGGAGGCCGCCGATACGGTTATAGAATCGGTTTACGGCATTCCGGTCGTGATCAAGGAAAGGATATGATGATATGGAAGAATTTCTCTGCGCCCATGAGGATACGGTAAAAAAGCTCAAGGACGAGATGCCTCCCGATGAGATGCTCTATGATCTTGCAGAGCTCTATAAGGTATTCGGAGATACAACAAGGATAAGGCTTCTGTATGCTCTGCTTGAAGCGGAGCTCTGCGTGAACGATCTTGCACAGCTGCTCGGCATGAGCCAGACTGCGGTATCCCATCAGCTCAGGGTGCTGAAGAACAACAAGCTGGTGAAGTTCAGAAAGGACGGCAAGATAGTCTTCTACTCCCTTGCCGATGATCATGTGAGGACGATAATAGAGATAGGAATGGAGCACGTTCAGGAATGATATATACACCGCTTACCAAAAAAGCCATTCTTACTGCATATAATGCGCATATGGGGCAGTATGACCGCTCGGGGCTGCCGTATATATTCCATCCGTATCATCTTGCAGAGCAGATGGACGATGAATACTCGGTATGTGCCGCACTTCTGCATGATGTGGTTGAGGATACCGACCTCACTCTTGATGACCTCAGGAAAGAGGGCTTCCCCGAAGAAGTGATAAGGGCGGTAGATCTGCTCACACACAGGGACGATGCAGAGTATTTCGACTATGTACGGGCTATAAGTGCCGATCCCTTGGCAGTAAAGGTAAAGCTTGCCGATCTTGCGCACAACAGTGATGCTTCACGTCTTGAAAGCATATCTGAACGTGACAGGGCGCGCCTTGAAAAATACGAAAAGGCAAGACAGATACTTCTGGATAAGAGGTGATCGTATGATATTTCACACAGACCATGGAGATATACAGTATTTTTACAGAAAATGCGGCAGGGAGGGCGCACCGACACTGGTGTTCCTGCCCGGACTTACCGCTGATCACAGGCTTTTCGAGAAGCAGGTGAAGTTTTTCCTCGGCAGATATGATGTGTTTGTGTGGGATGCCCCGGGACACGCAGCGTCACGTCCCTTTGACCTTGATTTTACTCTTGCGGACAAGGCGCGGTGGCTTTATCAGATCCTTCGCAGGGAAGGGGCAGAGCGCCCGATACTGATAGGCCAGTCTATGGGAGGATTTCTCTCACAGGTGTTCATATCCGAGTATCCCGGCTTTGCCGCAGGCTTTATATCAATTGATTCCGCACCGATAGCAAAGAAATATACCGGCGCATTCAGCAGATTTATACTCAGACATACCGAGATGATGTACCTCATGTTCCCGTGGCAGTTCCTGAAGGTGTATGCATCATCCTGCCTTGCCACGACTATATACGGTCAGAGACTGATGTATTCGTTCTTTTCTGACTATACCCAGAAGGAATACTGCCGTCTTGCGGCAAGGGGCTTCTGTATGGTGTCCTGCGCTATGGAAAAG
>CACZPE010000098.1 GCA_902782875.1 uncultured Ruminococcus sp.
TCGGCAAGGCGGACAACTTCTGGGAGCACGGCAGCGGTCCCTGCGGCCCCTGCTCCGAGATACACTTCGACAGAGGCGAGGCATACGGCCCCTTCGAGAGCTTTGAACAGGCAAGCGATGCAGACCGTATAATAGAGATATGGAATCTTGTATTCTCTCAGTTTGACAGTGACGGCAACGGCCACTATGCAGAGATGAAGAACAAGAATATAGACACGGGCATGGGCCTTGAGAGACTGGCAGTCGCTATGCAGGGCGTTGACAACCTCTTTGAGGTGGATACCGTGCAGAACATAATGAAGCACATCAGCCGCATAGCAGGCGTTGAGTACAAGAACGACGAAAAGACCGACGTATCGCTCCGTGTTATCACCGACCATATCAGAAGCACGACCTTTATGATAGGCGACGGCGTTACCTGCTCGAACACAGGCAAGGGCTACGTACTGCGCAGACTTCTCAGACGTGCTGCAAGACACGGCAGACTTCTCGGCATAAAGAAGCCCTTCCTCTATGAAGTTGCTGACACCGTCATCAACGAGAATAAGGGCGCATATCCCGAGCTTGATGAAAAGCGCGAATACATAAAGAAGCTCATACTCACCGAGGAAGAGGCTTTCGCAAAGACCGTCGACGGCGGTATGGATATGCTCGGCAGGATACTTTCGGGCATCAGCGAGGGCGGCACTATTCCCGGCGAGGATGTGTTCAGACTTTCCGATACCTACGGCTTCCCCTTTGACCTTACCAAGGAGATCGCAGAGGAGAAGGGCATCAGCGTTGACGAGGAGGGCTTCAGAGCCTGTGTTGACGAGGCACGCAGACGTTCGAGAGAGGACAGGCTCGCAAAGGGCGGCTCTTCATGGGACGAGAGCGTACTAAGCTCGATAAAGCTTGAGAAGACCGTATTCGAGGGCTACAGCGCAGATACATCTTCCGCTAAGGTGCTTGCTATATTCAAGGAGGGCGTATCCGTTGACAGCATCACCGAGGGCGATGAGGCAGTCATCGTGCTCGACCGCACACCTTTCTACGCTGAGAGCGGCGGACAGGTAGGCGATACAGGCGTTATAAGCATCGGCGAATCCGCATTTGCCGTAGCTGATACCCAGAAAAACGCAAACGGCGTATACCTCCACTTCGGTACCGCAGACAACGGCGGTATGTCCGTAGGCGATGAAGTTACAGCTAAGATAGATACTGCACGCCGTCAGGCTATAATGAAGAACCACACCTCCCTGCACCTGCTTCAGGCTGCACTCAGAAAGGTGCTCGGCGATCATGTGCATCAGGCCGGTTCCTATGTTGATGACAAGAAGGGTCGTTTCGACTTCTTCCACTTTGAGGCTGTAAAGCCCGAGGAGATCGCAGAGGTCGAGGCTATAATAAACAAGAACATTATGGATGCCATCCCCGTAACCATGCAGGAGATGCCCATAGAGGAAGCAAAGAAGCTCGGCGCTATGGCACTCTTCGGCGAGAAGTACGGAGATATCGTAAGAGTAGTCAGCGCAGGTGATGTTTCAGTTGAGTTCTGCGGCGGTACTCATGTTGACAATACTCTCAGACTCGGTCTGTACAAGATAACCTCCGAAAGCTCTGTAGCTGCAGGCGTAAGACGTATAGAATGCATCACCTGCAACGGTGTGCTCGAACTTCTCGACAGGTACGAAAAGCTCCTGCACAAGTCTGCTGCGGCTCTCAAGGCATCCTCCGTTGAGGATGTGCCCGAGCGCTGCGCTGCGAATATCGCACAGATCAAGGCTCTTGAAAAGGAAAAATCCGAGCTCGATGCACAGCTTGCAGCTTCCAAGACAGGCGACATCATGGCCGGTGCAAAGGAAGTCGGCGGCATAAAGATAAATGCGGTCACCGTGAAGGATGTGCCCAAGGCTGCGCTCAGAACTATGGGCGACGAGGCCAAGGACAAGTATCCCGACAGCATAGTGCTCTTTGCAGACAGCGAGGGCGGCAGCACCACATTCCTGTGTGTATGCGGCAAGAAGGCTGTTGAAGCAGGTGCCAACGCAGGAAAGATAGTAAAGGATACCGCAGCCGTTACAGGCGGTAAGGGCGGCGGAAGACCCGACAGCGCTATGGCGGGCGCAGGCGACAGCTCGCTTACAGACAAGGCTATAGAGGCATTTATGGATATAGCCGCTTCGTGCATAGGCTGATTTTGACAGGAGAGTGACGGCTATGGAATCTGCATTTGCTGTGGGATATCTGCTGTTTATCATCGCTATGCCTTTTGTATGGGGCTTTGTCTGCGACAAGATCGTCAGCAGCAAGGGCTATCCGAAGAATAAGAACCACGGATTTCTGTGGGGATTTTTCCTCGGGCTGATAGGCGTTATAGTATGTGCCTGCAAGCAGAACTATGTTGATCCCATGCTGTATATGAACAATATGTATTACCAGCCCGGAAACGGCGGTCAGCAGTACCCTCCTGCATACGGACAGGTGCCGCCGCCGAATTACGGTCAGGGCTATCCGCCGCAGCAGTATCAGTACGGGCAGCCTCAGTACATGCAGCCGCAGGCCCCTCAGTGGATGTGCCGCAGCTGCGGAGTATACAATGCACCTGATGCGAATTTCTGCTCACAGTGCGGAGCGAGAAAAGAATAGAATTCTAAAGCCCTGCTTTTCAGGCAGGGCTTTTATACAGGCAGATGAAAGGAGTGCATTCCCCCTGACGGGGAATGATCGCAATGAACGATTTTTACGCTGAATATCTTGTGGAGAAGAATCCGACCGGAGCAGATACCGCCAAAAAGGTGCTCCTCGTTATCGGTATGATCGTGCTGAGCGGTCTGCTGTTCGTATTCTTCGGGGTACTTTCCCTCGTACCTGTGGGATTTCTGCTCTACGGCGGATTTTATCTGCTTACAGGTCTTTCCACCGAGTATGAATATATCATAACCAACGGATCTCTCGATGTGGACAAGGTGTCCGGACAGAGGAGCAGAAAGAGACTGATATCCACCGATATCAGCACATTCACAGCTTTCGGAAAGCTGAGCGATGCTCCCGAGGCCCCCGCTGACTGCACTACGGTGCTTGCATCGGACAATACCGGCGGAGAGGATTATTTCGCCGACCTCAAGCACGCTTCGGCAGGCAATGTGCGCCTTATCTTTTCCCCTAATGAAAAGATAGTCGAGGGAGTGGAGGTATTCCTCCCGAGACAGGTCAAGGCCGAATACAGACAGAAGTACAGCAGATGAACCTGACTGCTCACAGCCTTGCCGCAGGCTACAGGATAAGAAAGCAGATCCGTGTGATAATAGACGGCGCTGAGCTTGAAGTGAAAAGCGGAGAGGTAGTTGCTCTCATAGGTCCTAACGGATCGGGCAAGACCACTCTGCTCAAGACCCTTGCAAACAGGCTCGCCCCCCTCGGCGGCACCGTGTGTCTCGACAGCAGGGATATCTCCTCGATGACACAGAGGGATACAGCGTCACATCTTGCTATACTCACTACCGAAAGGATATCACCCGCCCTTGCCACCGCAGCCGATATAGTGGAGGCAGGGCGGTATCCGTATACGGATATGCTCGGAAGGATCACCGCAAAGGACAGAGAGGCAGTTATGAAGGCGCTCGCCACGGTACATGCCGAAGAGCTTGCGGATATGCCGTTCGATACCCTCAGTGACGGGCAGCGCCAGAGAGTTATGCTCGCAAGGGCTGTCGCCCAGGAGCCTGATGTGATGATACTTGACGAGCCTGCTTCATATCTCGACATACATCACAAGCTTGAGATACTCGCTATACTCAGGGGGCTTGCCGCAAAGGGCATGGCTGTTATTATGTCGGTACACGAGACCGATCTTGCGATGAAGGCAGCTGACAGGCTGATATGCGTAAAGGACGGGCATATCGCGGCTCAGGGCACTCCTGCCGAGATATCCTCTTCGGATTTCATACCGCTGCTGTATGATATCCCGTCCTGCAGCTATGACAGTGTGAACGGCAGTGTGGAGCTTATGCGCACCGAAGGGGCTCCCCGGGTATTTGTAGTAGGTTCATGCGGCACGGCATCTGCGGTATACCGACAGCTGCGCCGTGAGGAGATACCCTTTGCGGCGGGGATACTCCGCACCAATGATATCGATCATCCGTGTGCGGCGGCGCTGGCGTGCGAAGTGATAAGCGCACCGCCCTTTGAGCCGCTGTGCGATGATATATATGAAAGAGCGCTTTCACTTGCCGCATCCTGCGGAAGGGTTATATTCACGCAGGAGGATCTCGGCAAATACGATGATAACAGACGGCTGTGTGATATGATACATGAAAGAGGCATATCCGTCGGATAAGGACAGTATATGATAAAGCAGATCATATCGGCATTTTCCATGTACTCTGCGATACCCATGCCCATGATAGAATGGTCGGAGAAGAACAGACGCTATGCGCTCTGCTTCTTTCCTCTCGTGGGTGCGATAATCGGGGCTGCCGAATTTGCCGTACTTACAGCAGGGGCATATCTCGGCGCGGAAAAGCTGTTCATCGCGGCAGCAGCTGCTGCGGTGCCCGTGCTGATAACCGGCGGCATACATCTTGACGGGTATTGTGATATGTACGATGCGCTGTCATCATGCGCGCCGAAGGAAAAGGCCCTTGAGATAATGCACGACCCAAGGATAGGTGCATTTGCGGCGATAAGGCTGGTGATATACCTTCTCGTGCAGACGGCGCTTTTCTATGCTGTATGCGGTACTGCTGCAGTACCCGTGATATGTACGGGCTTTGTCATGTCAAGGGCAATGAGTGCATTTGCGGCATATACATTCCCGTCGGCGGGCAATGGACTTCTGCACTGCTTTACGGGCGACGAGGAGAACAAACGCCGTGTATCCGCGGCGATAGTGCTGATAACAGCGCTCATAACTGCTGCGGCGTGTATATATCTTTCGCCTGTGTGCGGCACAGGTGCGGTCATCGGGGCTGTTATATCGTTTGTAAGATACAGGCTGACGACGATGAAGCGCTTCGGCGGCATAAACGGTGATATGGCAGGATGGTTCCTGCAGATATGCGAGATATATATTATGGCAGGGGCATATATATCACAGCTTGTAGTTGAGCGGTAAAAACAGGACATTGACAGTGCAGAACAGGACATTGACCTCCCTGAATATCAGCACCGTAAATCAAATCCTGCAGCTTTTTTCAGAAAGGAATGACATATGAAACTCATAACAGGCGGTACGGCACAGGGGAAGACCACATTTGCTGCGACTATATGCAAAAATATACTGAACGGTGCCGATGCGGATATAATATATCCCGAGTACCCTGCAGGATATGACTGCACGGATGACTGTCATATACTTGTAAGACGGCTTATTGAAGCAGGTATCGACCCTGTGGAATATTTCAGGGGCTATGCCGCTGCCTGTCCTGATATGGTGTATGTTTTTGCAGAGGTGGGCTGCGGGATACTTCCGCTTGACAGAAAAGAACGTGAATACCGTGAAGCCGTAGGGCGCGCGGGATGCCTTATCGCAGAAAGGTCTGATGAGGTCTACAGGCTCATCTGCGGACAGGCTCAGAGGATAAAATGATGATAAGGGAATACATAAACTACAATGAGGATGAGATAATATCTCTCTATTCCGCAGTCGGATGGCAGGCATATACCGCCGACAGGACTGCACTCAGAAAAGGCTTTGAGAATTCACTCTGCGTGCTTGCCGACTATGAGGACGGAGAGCTTGCGGGCATAATAAGAGTTGTGGGTGACGGTTATACGATAGTATTCATACAGGATATACTGGTATATCCCGACAGGCAGCGGCAGGGGATAGGTACAGCCCTGCTGAAGGCCGTTCTTGACAGATACTGTAATGTGCGTCAGATCGAGCTTGTCACCGATGATACAGAGAAGACCAAAGCCTTCTACCGCTCGGCGGGATTTGCAGAGCTTTCGGAGATAGGGTGCAAGGGATTCATGAGGGTGGTACAGTAGATATTTATACGGCCGCTCATCAGCTATGCCATATTTTGATTACAAATGTGTTGGCATGCTTGCAAAATCCTGTATTATGTTGTAATATAGTATCAAAGGACCGTTATACTTGCTGACGGTTTATGACACATCATTTATGATAAAAAGGGGGACCAGAAATGAAACTATCAAAAATAGCAGCAGCAGCGGCTGCGGCAGTGATGGCAGCATCGATGGCAGGAGAGTTCTCCGTGCCTGTAGCGGCTATTGAAAAAAGCGCATGGCCTACTCCCATATCAGATGTACAGGGGAACAAAGAGGTCGAGAACTTCAAGAAGCAGAAACCGAAGATTTCCGAAAAGAACAACGAATATGACAGCTGGAGATACTATTCCTACAGATATGACAGGAGCATCTCGTGGACTTCTGTCGATCATGCACTGCTCTATTATGTGTATAAGAAGGAAGCAGGGGAAAAGACCTTTACCCTTGTTGAGAAGACTCTGGATAACTTCATTTTCGTGCCCAACGAGAACGCATCCTATAAGGTAAGGGCAGTCAGCTATGATTATTCCGACAAGATAGTGCTCGGTGCGCTTTCCGATGAATACAAGGTGAAGAAGAAAAAGGCCGAGCCTGTATACGACTATTATGAAGAAGAACTGGTGGAAGAATCGGGAGCAGTAGACAGCTATGTCGGCAATTCCGGTGCCAGATCATATAAATCCGCGACCTATGCAACTTCGCAGAGCGCGGTGGTTGGCGTTCCCTATCGCCCCTATCCCGA
>CACZPE010000099.1 GCA_902782875.1 uncultured Ruminococcus sp.
CCTATATACTGATGATGAATATGAGCTGAAATATACCACAGTTCCCGATATAGTGGGATGCACGGCGTACTACGCAAAGAGTTCCATCCGTGATGCGGGGCTCAACTTCAAGTCAGGTGACGGCGCACAGGCTAAGGAAGGCGCGACTGCCTACGCACAGAACTACGACCCGGGCGAGGAAGTGCCCGTAGGTACGGTGGTCGAGGTAACGTTCATAGTAAGATCCGAAGGTTGATGCGGCTGTCTTTTCCCGCATCTGTACACAGGGGGCGGGTATGAGAGACAAGCTGCTTGATAATTTTGCACAGCTTCTTATCCTGGCTGTGATCACACCGCTGCTTTTTGCGCTGATAACCCCGACTGCGCGCGCATCATCGGATGATATGACCGAGGGGAAGGTCTATACCGAATTCCTGAAGATATTTGACGAGGATGAGTACTACCAGATGCTTTCGGGTTCGATAGAGCTTGTCGTTGCAGAGGTGCAGTATGAGATCGACCGCATAGACGGTCTGACCGAACAGGAGAAGAGCGAAAAAAAGACCGAAGATACCGGCAAGAGCAAGGACTCCGATAAGAAGAAGGACACAAAGACTGACAAAGGCAAGACCGACAGCAGTAAGGACAGCAAGACCGAAAAAGGTCAGGAAAAGGAAAAGACCGAGACAAAGAAGCTCTACGGCGAAAGGCGCGCAGATACCGAGAAAGCCCTCACCAACAAGGACGGACTGGCGGGTGCGCTGTTTACGCTGCTTGCGGGCGCCGCGCTGAAATCCCTGCTCGGCGGACTGCTGATAATGCTGTGCTTCAATATGTGGAAGCCCATTACGGAATGGGCGGATGTATGCGGAGGGATATGGCCTGTAGTGCCTGCGGCGCTGTGTGCGTACATAGGCTGCTATCTGAACACGCTTGAGGAGAAGGATCTCTTCGTGCGCAACATGATATATCTGCTTGCGGTGGCGAATTTCTCCTTTGTGCTGCTCAAGAGCCAGTATCATCGCACGGCAGTGGTATGGCAGCTGGTGAAGGGAGTTATCTCCGCGATAATAGCCTGCGGCATAGCTGCGGGAGGCGCGAGCATATTCTGCATATATACCATGCTCGAAAAGGATACCATAGGCGGCAAGAGCGCATATCTCGCGCTGTTCGGCATATCTCTCATCACGGGGATACTGATAGCGGCGGAGGATAAGGTAATAGATTCCGCTGAAAGATTTGATGTGTACGAATAAATACATATAGTATAATATTTGCAAAATATACAAAATATAAATCGACATAAAGGAATGATAGATTTGGGTAAACAGCTTTCCGCACTGCTTGAGGAAACAGGCCTCGGATATGTATACAACGGCGCTGACGCTGTGATAAACGGAGTCACTGATGATACAAGAGCAGTGAAAGAGGGAGATATCTTTGTCTGCATAAAGGGCGGACGCTTTGACGGACATACCGCGGTGAACGAGGTAATGCAGAAGGGTGCGGTATGTGTAGTCACCGACCATGATGTGGGACTGCCCGAAAATCAGGTGATCGTTGAGGACACCCGTATTTTCTACGGCAGGCTCGTTGCGGCGCTTTGCGGCAGACCCGACAGAAGGCTGAGACTCATAGGGATAACAGGCACAAACGGCAAGACCACCACTGCCACGCTGATACATTCGGTGCTTATGGCAAACGGCCATAAATGCGGCTTTATCGGCACCACACAGGTGCTTATCGGTGATGAGCCCTGTGAGCGCGATGAAAGCACACCCACTACTCCCAAGGTAGGGGAGCTGTATGAGATATTCGGCAGGATGGCTGACGCGGGCTGTGAGTTCTGCGTGATGGAGGTGTCTTCATTCGCGCTTTGCCAGAACAGGATAGGCCCTGCGGAGTTTGAGGTGTCTGTATTCACCAATCTCACTCAGGATCACCTTGACTATCACGGCACGATGGAGAATTATTTCGAGGCCAAGAAGCTGCTCTTCACCCGCCATTCGGATCATGCCATCATCAATTCCGATGATGAGTACGGCAGAGTGCTTCTCGGCGATGATACGATATGCAAGGCCGTTTCCTACGGAAAGAACGGTCATTACCGTTTTGACAACGCGCATTTCTCGGACGGCGCCACTACCTTTGATATGTATACGGACGATGAAAAGCAGTCCTTCCGTCTGCCTATGATAGGCGAATACAACGTGTCAAACGCAGTTGCAGCGATAGCGGTGTGCGAATATATCGGCATATCCTCCGACAATGTAAGAAAAGCGGTGGACGCATTCGCAGGTGTTCGAGGCCGCTGCGAGGTGATACCCTCGGATACGGACTTCACTGTTATATGCGACTATGCACATTCTCCCGACGGACTGGAGAATATGCTCCCCAATATAAAGAAGGTCATGCACGGGGGCAGACTTGTCTGCCTGTTCGGCTGCGGCGGCGACCGCGACCGCACAAAGCGCCCGAAAATGGCTGCTGCTGTGGCAAGGTATGCCGACAGGATAATAGTGACCTCTGATAACCCGAGAAATGAAGATCCCGATCTTATCATAGACGATATAGTCACCGGATTTCCCGAGAATACGGTATATGAGCGCATAACTGACCGCAGAGAGGCTATACATCATGCGGTGCTCACCGCAAAGAAGGGCGATATGATCGTTCTTGCGGGCAAGGGGCACGAGGATTACCAGATACTTGCAGGCGGAGTGCATATCCATTTTGATGAGCGCGAGATCGCGGCGGAGGCACTTTCCCGTCTGAAGGAAACGATGACCTTAGGCGAGATAAGAGCTGCGATAAATGCAGAGAATATCGGCGCTGATGAGGATATAAGAGTCGCTGCGAAGGATATATCCAGCGATACACGCACGATAAAGAAGGGCGA
>CACZPE010000100.1 GCA_902782875.1 uncultured Ruminococcus sp.
CTGACGTATGCTTTCCTCGAGAGCGGTGCGGTTTATATACGCTATGAGTAGGACTTCCTTTGTGTCGATGTTCTGGACCGCCACGGGGATAACACCGCTGTGATCGGGGATATTGTCTATCTTGTCAAAGTCGAGCATCAGCTCATTTGTTTCTTCTATAGTCATGATATATACCTTTCATCGCACTATTACGCCCTTGCTGCGGCAGTCTGCCTTGACCTCTGATACTGTCAGCTCCCTGAAGTGGAAAAGGCTTGCTGCGAGCGCTGCAGAGCAGTTTGTCTTTATAAACGCATCCGCAAAATCGCCGAGCTTTCCTGCACCGCCGCTTGCGATAACGGGAATATTCACGGCATTCACAACAGCTTTCAGCATCTCTATATCAAAGCCGCCCTTAGTGCCGTCTGTGTCTATGGAGTTAAGGCATATCTCACCTGCGCCGAGAGCTTCGGCTTTCTTAACCCATTCCACAAGGTCAATGCCCATATCGACTCTGCCGCCGTTTATATATACTGTCCATCTGCCGTCGGCTATCTTCTTTGCATCAACGCCAAGACATATGCACTGAGAGCCGAATATATCAGCACCGTCCTTGATAAGCTGCGGATTTTTCACAGCCTGAGAGTTTACCGATACCTTGTCAGCGCCTGCGCGCAGTATCGCCCTCATATCATCGGTGTCCTTAATACCGCCGCCCACACACAGGGGAACGAATACCTTCTTTGCAGTCTCGCGTACTACATCGAGGAATACTCCGCGCCCTTCGTATGATGCGGTTATATCATAGAACACGATCTCGTCCGCGCCCTGCCTGTTGTACTCCTCGGCACATTCAACTGGATCGCCGACTTCCTTTATTCCTTCAAAATTTACTCCCTTTACTACCTTTCCGTCACGAACGTCAAGGCAGGGGATTATCCTTTTTGCAAGCATATATCCTCCCTGTCAGCTAAGCTTCTCGCTGATGTATGTTTCGTAATCAATATCAGTGGTTTTCCCTTCGCCGAAGGGCATGGAATCACTGTTGTATTTTACATAGGGTATGTATTCCGACCTTGCGGTCTCTGCTATCAAGGCGTTGAGAGCGGTGGCAAAATCCGCATCGGTCACTTCCTTGCCGTTTATCAGCGATAAAGTGCCTGTGCCTTCCTCGTTCCAGTCGCGCTTGAGAGTATAATGACTGAAGCTGTCGTCCTCCACCGAAAGCATTTCCATTTCAAGGGCATAGGGAGCGCCTGTGGTATGACCGTAATTGTTCATGCAGATCATCTCTCTCGAGCTCTTTATATACTTTGTAAAGCCCCATACGCTCACTACGTCAAATGTGTATTTTCTGAGCTTGTTTTTGCCCACGGGAACATACAGCGTGGAATACCCGAACTCATTGTGAGTGATGATCAGCTCCTCGCGCTCATCACCTACAAGATCACCGATGTATACACCGCTTATGCTCTCATCTTCCTCAGCCTTCTGCAGTATCTGTCTGTACTTGCTTTTATATGATGATGGCAGCGTTGATGTGCTTTCCGCGTTTACGTTTACAGTAAGAGCGGTCAGACTAATCAGTGCAGCAAATAAAGCTGCTGTTTTCTTCATTTTCATGCTCTTCCTCCTTGTAACAGTCAGATGTATTCAGATAAATAAGTCATGATACCATTCTCCCCACAGTATATATGCTTTGTAGGACGTCGGTATAAACGTAAGGAAGATCAGCAGCATATTTATGAGGTAATGTGTACTTGGCTTTATATGCTGCCTGATAAAACGTATGATGTTCAGGATACACAAAAATATGATCAGTACCGGAGCGGCAGCAGCAGAGATCAGAGTCAGGAGCGTTAGAGGTATCATCAGTATTAGTGCGGCTTCTCCCGCATTAAGTATGAACATATTTATGGAAAAAACAATGTCAAGTATTATCATGATACCTGCACATACGCTTGAAGCAGTCATTTCATTGGGATAGTCCCCGACCTTCTGATGTATCAGATTTACAGCAAGTATGCCGATACATGTGCTTATCGTCAGAAGTGAACACAGCCCGAAAAATGTGTCTGTCATAGTATTACTCCGGTTTTACATCTTTACTGCTTTGGTTGCAACAGAAGTCTTTATATATCTGTTGAGCGCTGCACACCCGGTGTCCTCGTAAAATCCTGTTATCGCAAAGCCTGCTTCGATCTGTCCCTGTATCTGATCCTCCAGTGTGTGAGACCAGATGTATCCCTCGCTTTCTGCGAGATTCCTGATATAGGGATCGTCGGTATGTTCGATATCAGCATAGGGGATGGTGTATTTCGGCTCAAACTGTCCCTTTTCCAGCTTTTCCGGATCAAATATATACTCTATGGGATTGCCGAAGCCCGCAAGCAGTACACCGCCTTTTTTCAGCACTCTTGCACATTCTCTCCATACAGGGCGGACATCGTCTATATATCCGTTTGACCACGGGTGTACTATCAGATCGAATATCCCGTCTTCAAACACAGACAGATCCTGCATATTTCCCTGAACGGTCTTTATGGTCAGTCCGTCACGTTCTGCGACAAAGATATCTTTTCCCAGCTGCTTTGTGCTGTTGTCGAATACCGTCACATCAGCGCCTGCCGCAGCAAGTACCGGTCCCTGCTGACCGCCTCCGCTTGCAAGGCAGAGTACCTTTATACCCTTCATGTCTTCGGGAAACCAGTCCCGCGGTACTATCTTTTCAGGTGTGAGCACTATGCTCCATATACCTTTTCTTGCGCTGTCCACTTCCTCCGATGATACGGGCACCGACCACTGATCGTTGTTTTCAGCTCTTTTGTCCCATATCATCTCATTGTCTTTTATATAATCCATTGTACTGTCCTCAGATGTGTACCATGTCACTTTATATAATATATCCTGTTTTCCTTTCGAGGAGCGGGCTTCGGTATTTCACCGTCTGTGTATCCCACTGCACAGTGACCGATGCCTTCCCATTCTCCTTCTATTCCGAGACTTCTGAGAAGATCATCGTATGCACCGCTCTCAAATTCTTCCCTGGCGCGGTGTATCCATATACTGCCGAGGCCCAAGGAATGAGCCGCGAGCATAAGATTTCCCATAACCAGACTGCCGTCGTATACACGGTTCGGCCAGTCCTTTTCAGCGAGCACTATGAATATGACAGGTGCGCCGTAGAACGGGTCAAAGCCTTCGTTCCAGCCGCCTATCTTCCTGTTGTCGTCGGATATCCTGTCGCGTAGCTCCTTGTTTGTGACAGCGATAGTGATGACTTTCTGCTGTCCTCTTGCATTCGCGGCATAGAGACCTGCATCGGCGATAGCCTGTATGTCCTTTTCATCGGGCATATCGGGTCTGAAGCTGCGTATGCTCCTGCGTTCCTTCATTGCCCTGATAATGTCATTCATAGTGATCCTCCTTATGTCGTGATGGGTTATCGTTTATGAAAGCTCTGCAAAATTCCTCAGTATCTTCAGTCCCACATCGCCGCTCTTTTCGGGGTGGAACTGTGCGCCGAAGATATTCCCTCTTGATACAAGTGCGGTCACTCTTGCGCCGTAATCGGTGTATGCCGCCACATCCTCATCAGCACAGTGTGCGGAATAGGAGTGTACGAAGTATACATACGCATCATCGCCGATACCCTCAAGCAGCGGGCATTCCTTGTTCTTTTCAAGTCTGTTCCAGCCCATATGAGGTATATCGAGCCCCTCGGGAGTCATCAGGGTAACAGTGCCGTCTATAAGTCCCAGACCGTCGCATTCTTCAAATTCATATCCCTTTGAGAAAAGCATCTGCATGCCGAGGCATATCCCCAGAAAGGGCTTTTTCTGTGCCTGAGCCTTGAGAGTATCCACAAGACCTGTTTCGTTCAGCTTCTGCATAGCTGCGGGAAAGGCGCCTACTCCGGGGAGTATGATGCTGTCCGCATTCTCTATGAAGCTCTTGTCATTTGTAAGCTCAGCGTCTATGCCGAGATATGCACAGGCGTTCTTTACCGAGAAGATATTACCTGCGCCGTAGTCAATTATTGCGATCATTACAACACTCCCTTTGTGGAAAGCACTTCCGAGCCGCTCATTTTCACTGCCTCTTTAAGAGCATGTGCAAGCGCCTTGTAGAGTGCTTCGATCTTGTGATGGTCGTTAGCGCCGTACAGGCATTTCAGGTGAAGAGTGATGCCTGCGTTGTATGCAAAGGCGCGCATGAATTCCTCCGTGAGGAAGTTGTCATACTGCCCTGTGGACTGGTTTGTATATGAGCAGTCATATACAAGATACGGGCGGTTTGATATATCAAGGCTGCAGAAACCGAGAGCTTCATCCATAGGTATATAGAATGAGCCGTAGCGGTTTATGCCCTTCATATCACCTATAGCCTGCTTAAATGCCATACCCAGTGCTATACCCGTATCCTCCACGCTGTGATGACCGTCAACATAGAGATCGCCGTCGCATTTTACGGTCATATCAAATCCTGCGTGTACGCAGAGTGCGGTGAGCATATGGTCAAAGAAGCCAATGCCCGTGTCTATGTCATATTTACCCGAGCCGTCAAGGTCGAGCTTTATCTGTATCTTTGTTTCCTTTGTGTCTCTTCTGATCTCACCTGTTCTCATAGTATTTCCTTTCATATGGCGGAAAGAATGTTTTCAAAGTTTTCGAGAAATTCCCTGTTTTCCTCTTCGGTGCCTGCGGTTATTCTGAGATATCCGCCGAGAAGTCTTACAGATATGGAACGTTCTGCCAGTCTTTCGGCTATTTCCTTTGATTTGGGATTCTTTATAAGCACAAAGTTGGTGACTGAATCATAGACTCTCTCGATAGAGAAGTAGTGCTCGGACATATCAAGAAGCGCACGCTTTAGATCGTTTCTTACCGAGATCATTTTCGCGGTGTTCTCTGCTATAAGGTCCTTCTGTCTGAGAATAAAGCATCCAGCCGCCTGTGTGACAGAGTTTATGTTGTACGGGGATTTTACTGCACGGATTATTTCTGTAAGCTTGGGGTTTGTCAGCGCAAATCCGAGACGGAGCCCTGCCATGCCGATATTCTTCGAGCAGGTCTTGAGTACGATAAGATTGTCAAGATCGTTGATATCTTCGATAACCGACTGATCCCAGAAATCCATATACGCCTCATCGACTATTACAAGGCAGGCAACTCCCTTTATGAGCCTTTCAAC
Organism: uncultured Ruminococcus sp.; assembly: GCA_902782875.1. Next base: position 5,173 of record CACZPE010000100.1, read on the forward strand.
ATCCTGTCTTCTTACTCCGAGAGAGGTGGGGTTGCAGGGGTTTGAGAATATCACTGCCTTTACGGAATTTGCATTGCAGTACTCTATTATTTTTGATACATTGATCTTCATATCATCCTCTTTCTGAAGAGTATGTATCTTAAGCTCATTCAGAAAGCCGTAGAATGCGTACATCGAAAAATCAGGTGATATCGTCAGTACATTATCGCCCTTTTCAAGCAGTGTGCCGAGTAACAGCGCGATAAGCTCGTCAGAGCCGTTTCCGGGAGTGATGCAGTCGGGTGATATCCCGAAAAATCTTCCTGCTTCCTCTGTCAGCTTTTCTGCACGGGAATCGGGATAGCGGTTGACCGCTGCTTTCGCTACTGTATCTGCAAGTTCTTTCTGAAGCGCATCGGGCAGAGGATAGGGCGATTCGTTTGAATCGAGCCTTATCCTGTAATCGCTCTCGGGCGGGATATAAAGGTCAAGACCTTTCAGTTTCTTAGCGGGTGTGTATATCATACCTTATCCTCAAATCTCACTGCGATCGCATTTGCGTGAGCAGTGAGTCCCTCTTTCTCAGCAAGTCTTATTATATCGTCCTTAGCTTCGCAGAGTGCCTGCTC
>CACZPE010000101.1 GCA_902782875.1 uncultured Ruminococcus sp.
AGAAAAAGCGATGGCATCTGATGCCGCTGTATAAGGCAATGTCAGCTGTAGGAAAGAAGTACTCTCTTTCACATGCTCAGGTAGCAGCAGCTTTTTGTGTATCAAAAGGGATAGTCCCTGTCTGCGGATGCCGTCGCCCTTATCAGGCGGAAGAGCTTTTCAAAGCGGTCAACACTATGCTTTCAGAAAAGGATATACTACTGCTTGAACAAACAGCGGATAAAACGGGTATAACTATGCTTGACAGCGATATGTTCCGCTTTGCGGCTAAAAAGGGGTGATCAGATTGGTCAGGATATTTTGCGGATCGGCCGGGACAGGAAAATCCTATGCAGTAATGGATGAAATAAAGAAGAATGCAGAGCGTGGTATACACTCTCTTGCAGTTATTCCTAATCAGTATACCTTTGAGTATGAAAGAATGTTGTATGATCATCTGGGAATAAGGCTGTACAACAGCGGATTTGTTACTGTTCTTTCTCCTGAAAGGATCGTTTACGATATATTTTAAAAGACATCCGCCCCCGAACTCTCTGCAGCCGACATGACAGTAAAGACTGCTGTGATGTATATGACAGTAAAAAAAATAGCAGATGACAGGACAGAAGGATTTCTTTATTTCAAAAAGAATGCTGCAGGAGCGGGATTTGTTAATACCTGTATGGCTATGATCACAGAGCTGATTCATTCCGGGATCACTCCTGAGATACTTTCAGGCCTTGCCGATAAAGCCTTAAGAGAAAAAAAGGCTTTTGCCGATAAACTCATTGATATATCCAGGATATATACTTCATATGAACAGACGCTTACTCAGTCAGGCCTGCGTGACAGCTCAAAAGATACTCTTCTTGCGGCTCAGAAGGCATATTCATCCGGATTTTTCAGCGGTGAAAATATCTATATTGATGAATTCAAAAGTTTTACAGGTGATCAGTACAGTCTGATACGTGCAATGATCAGAAATGCTGACAGTGTCAGTGTCTGTATCACCACAAAGGATATACATGACAGAAATATATTTTTGTCATTAAACAGAACAGTATCTGTTCTTTCTTCCATAAGCAGCGAAGAAATCCATCAGAATGCAGAGATCAACGCTTTTGATAATGCGGTCAGATATCGCTCTCCTGCGCTTGCTCATCTTTCCGAAAATCTTGGTTCAATAAGACCTGAAGGTTTTAATGAAGAAACTGATGCTGTGAGGATAATATCCTCTCCTGATATATATACGGAATGTGCGTATATATGTTCAGAAATTAAGCGCCTGATAACCGATGAAGGATATTACTGCAAGGATATTGCCGTTCTTTCAAGGCAAATGGATAATGATATAAACATCCTCGGCAGTTATATGGAGTTATACGGGCTGCCCTTCTACTCTGACAAAAAGCACAGTGCGTCTCATAAATCACTTGTTTGTCTGATAAACTGCGCTCTCTCCTGTATCACAGGACATATAACAACAGAAAACATTCTTTGTATCGCAAAGACAGGCTTTATAGTATCAGAAAATGAAGCTTCTGATCTGGAAAACTACGCATATCGCTGGGATATAGAAGGAAATATGTGGGAAAGACAATTTCCCGATGATGATATGGAACTTCTGCGTCGTAAGCTTCTTGATCCGCTCAGCGTATTCAGAAAAAAACAGGATATACCATCTGCTGTTCGTGAGTTTCTTGAGATCACAGGGATATATGAACAGCTTGATAAAGACAAAGAGAGTCTTTCAGAGGCTGAAAATTCACGTCTGCATACCGAAAATAACTGGGTAAAGGAGCAGACTGAGAATATTCTTGCCTCTCTCGATGAAGTATGCAGGATATGCTCTCCTTCTCCATCGGATATCGCTCAGATATTTGTTATGGCAAGCGAGAAGATGGAACTCTCCACCCCGCCATCCTCGCTTAATGAAGTTGTATGCCAACAGTCAGATCTTGCAAGACTTTCTTCCCCGAAGGTCGTATTTGTTATGCATGCCGTAGATGGTGTATTTCCCGATACGCCCTCTGACAGCAGAACATTTTCTGAAACCGAGAGAATGTTTTTCAAGGGTGAAGAACACGATCTTTCAGGCGATATACGCCTGCTTACATCGGAAGAGCGTTTCAATGCATACAAAGCAATGTGTGCAGCTTCAGACAGACTGTATTTATCATATTCTGTATCAGACAAATCAGAACCGTCTCTTTTTGTCAGAAAAACCGAAAAGATCTTTACGAGTGATGACAACAGGCTTCTGTGCTCAAGAACCATGCTTGATAAAATGACTTATGATGAGGTTTTTGATATTCTTTCACTTACTCCTGCATCGGCATATGCATATACTACGGAGCACAGGATGACCGAATCCAAAGCTTTTACAGTATCTGAAACACTTTCGGAAGATGAAATGTACAGAAAACGCTTTGATGTGATCGAAAAAGCAAGGGATAATTCTCTGCAGACGCACAGACTGACTTCGGGAATGGCTGACAGACTGTTCGGCGAAAAGCTTCATGTATCTCCTACTTCTGCTGAAAGATATGCGGTATGTCCTTTCAAGTTCTTCTGTGCGAACGGTCTTGGTATCAGAAAACCTGAAAAACAGCGCCTCGACAACGCTAAATGGGGTCTGATAGTACATGAGTGTCTTGAGAAACTTATGCGGCCTCATGAAGGAGAAACTCCTCTGCAGAGTAAACAGCGTTTTATCGGTATGACAAAGGAAAATATGCGTAATGATATTGAAAGATATATCAGAGAGTATACTGATAAAAACTTTGCAGAACAATTCAGATCAAAGGATATGGATACATATCTGAAGCGTCTCAGTTCACAGACACTTGCATTCGCATGGCATATGCGTGATGAGATGGCTGTTTCCGAATTCATTCCGAAAGCATTTGAAGTAAAGATAAGGCATGAAGAAGAGTCCCCCCATACAGTATGCTTCAACGGTACAGTCGACAGGATCGATGAATTTGTATCGGAAAACGGGGATAAATATATCCGTGTTATCGATTATAAAACAGGATATAAAAAGTTTTCTCTCGATGATGTTGCAAACGGTATCAATATACAGATGCTCTTATATATGTTCGAGGCGTCTGAGATCCCCGAATTCAACGGGAGCAGATATGCAGGAGTGCTTTATGCACTTGTTCATGCGCCTAAATCGATCGAATCAAGAGATCCTACATCTGAGGATATCATCCAGAACCTGAATGATACATTGAGGATGGACGGAATAATCCTGAAAGATGAAAACAATATGATAATAACTGCCATGGAACCCGCTATAAAGACAGCTATTGAAAGTATGACAGACCACAAAGGACGCTTTATACCTGTTAATGTCAAGGCTTACAAAAGCGGTATAAAGCTTGATGAAAAACAGCTGGGTGATGCTGATATGTTTGAAGGCATAAAGGATATGATCTACAGTCAGCTTGAACAGATGTGCAAGGATATCTATGACGGAATAATACCCGCATCCCCTCTTGAAAGCGGAGATTCCAGACATACATCATGTGAATTCTGTGATTTCAGCGATCTTTGCATGAACAGGAATATAACCGAGAGAAAACGTTCAAAATTCGGAAAGGAGGAAAATGATGGCTGAAATAAAATGGACCGAAGAACAGCTGGAAGCAATCTCTTCTTCAGGTGAAGCGCTGCTTGTATCCGCTGCTGCAGGAAGCGGTAAAACTACTGTACTTATCGAAAAGCTGAAAAGACTTCTTGTGGACAGCAGCAATGACATAAGTGCTGACAATATAGTTGTAGTTACATTTACAAATGAAGCTGCTGCCCAGATGAAAAACAGACTTCACAAGGAACTTACCGATGCTATGACTGATCCTGAGCTTGAAGATGAAACAGGATATATATCAGAACAGCTGTCGCTTCTTCCTTCTGCAAATATATCCACGATACATTCATTCTGTTTCAGGCTTATAAGAGAAAACGCCGGTATACTCGGAATTGACCCGGGATTCGGCATAGCAGAACCCTCAGATGAAGATACACTTGTCATAAAAGCTGTAGACAATGTATTTGAACAGATGTATACAGACAGCGAAAAAACCCGGAAGATAGAGAAGCTCCTTGCTGTTTTCTGTCCTAATGATAAGGATCCTTCGGGTCTTAAGGATATCATCAGAAAACTAAGGATTAAGCTTCTTGCTCTGCCGTTTCCTGAGAATTTCGCTGAAAAGTGTACGGAAAACTATTTGCGCGCTGCTCTTGACGAAGATGATATAATAAAGGCTTATGCAAAACTGATCTATAGTGATCTTGAAAAGGCATATATGTATTCATCAGCAGCAGTACGTTATGTTTCCGAAAATGCGGGATGTATTCCTGATAAGAAACGTGAAGAGCTGATAAATCACATCATTAAAGATAATGATGCTATAGAAGAAATACTTGACCGCTATGAGGAAAAGCTCAAGGATCCTGTTTCTGTACTTGAGGCAGAGGATATATATTTTGACAGATTTAATGTATGCAGTTTCGAACTCGAAGACGGTACAAATGCACATGACATATTGAAAAAGGAACTGATAGAAAAATACAGATCGATATGCGCTGATTATCTGAATGTATATATTATATATAAAGGACAGGAGTCACATGATGAAACAACGCCCAGATCTCTTTTCACTCATTCGCAGATAAAGAATGATTACAGGATCCATGCGGAAATATCCGAGTTGCTTTTTAATATAATATCCGACGTCAGAGAGGAAGAAAAGCGTCTTAAAGCAGAAAGAAACATACTTGGATTCTCAGATGCAGAACAATACGCCTGTGAACTTCTGTGTGAGAAAAACGGAAACAGTACAATTCCGTCTGCCTTGGCACTTGAACTGCAGAAAAAGTACAGACTGATCATGGTAGATGAGTTCCAGGATTCGACAAAAATTCAGGAATTAATATTCAGAATGATATCTGACGGAGGAAATGCAGAAAAAGCAGGTAAAAATTTCTTTGCTGTCGGCGATATCAAACAGTCAATATATAGGTTCAGAGCCGCAGAGCCATCGCTTTTTGAAAATAATCTGAATGATCCCGACCTGAAAAAAGTCTATCTGAACCAAAACTACAGATCTGCCTACCCTGTTGTTGATTTTGTAAACAGATCGTTTGAAAAGATCATGTCTGTACGTAACGGCGGTATAAACTATGGGGTCAATGATGCTCTGATATACGGTGAAAAAGAAAAGAATACTGATCTTACAGAGATAATCACAGTAACTGCAGAAATGGCTGAAATGTATGATGCCGATACTTCAACCGCATATCAGAAAGCAGAAGCCGATGCTGTGGCGCTGAGAGTAAAGCATATGATCGACAGCGGAGTGAAGCCTTCTGATATATGTCTGCTTATGAGAGCAAACAAGCAGATGAAGAATTTTGCA
>CACZPE010000102.1 GCA_902782875.1 uncultured Ruminococcus sp.
ATCGCCTGTTGCCTTTACGTACTCCTCATAAACGGAAACTGCAACTGCGGTATGAGTATCGCAGGTGTAGGAATACTTGTCGTAATATTCCTTGATGGTAGCCTTTGTCTTTGCATCGTCGCAGCAGCCTGCATAGAACTCGTCAGCGAGAACTGCCTTAACTGCGTCTGTTACCTCATATCTGCCCTCGCTTGCCAGCTTGCCGAACCACTCTCTGATCTGTGCATCGTCTTCGCCGCTGAGGTGATAGAGAAGTCTTTCAAGGTTGGAAGAGATCAGGATATCCATAGAAGGCGAGATAGTTGCATAGAACTGTCTGTTTCTGTCATATACGCCTGTCTTGATGAAATCTGTAAGAACGTTGTTGGAGTTGGAAGCGCAGATCAGCTTGTTTACGGGGATACCCATCTTCTTTGCATAGTAGCCTGCCAGGATATTGCCGAAGTTGCCTGTGGGAACAACGATATTGATCTTGTCGCCCTCATTGATCTCGCCGTCTTTCAGCAGCTGTGCGTAGCTGGATACATAGTAGATTATCTGCGGTGCAAGTCTGCCCCAGTTGATGGAGTTTGCAGAGGAGAACATAAGGCCCTTGTCTGCAAGCGCTTTCTTGACCTCATCGTTTGTGAATATAGCCTTTACGCCGTTCTGGCAGTCGTCAAAATTGCCCTTTACAGCGCATACGCTTACATTCTTTCCGTCCTGGGTGGTCATCTGCTTCTTCTGCATTGCGGACACGCCGTCCTCGGGATAGAACACCATGATGGATGTGCCCTCAACGTCTGCAAAGCCTTCAAGTGCAGCCTTGCCTGTATCGCCTGAGGTAGCAACGAGTATGACTACCTTCTTGTCTATCTTCACCTTTTTGAGTGATGTCGTGAGCAGATAGGGGAGTATCTGCAGCGCCATATCCTTGAATGCGCAGGTAGGGCCGTGCCACAGCTCGAGCACATATGTACCGTCGAAAAGATGCGATATCTCAGTTATTGATGCGCTTGCAAAGCTCTTGTCGTTATATGCGCTCTCAGTGCAGTACTTAAGCTCTGCATCGGTGAAATCCGTGAGGAACTTCGAGAATATCGCCGCAGCCCTTTCGGGATAGCTCATATCCGCATAGGATACTATCTCGTCAAGAGTGAGAGAGGGTATCTCCTCGGGTACGAAAAGTCCACCGTCAACGGATATGCCGTTTACGATAGCCTCTGCGGAGCTTATGGAAAGTCCGCTGTTTCTTGTGCTTCTGTAATTCATAAATATCTTCCTTTCGGTCATATCAGGGCATTGTCCGCCCAGAATGCATTGTCTGTATAATCAAGCTTTACAGGCTTTCCGTCCTTCATAGTGACCTCGGCTATATCAAATCTCGGCTGCAGCTCTAAAAGGTATTTGGTAATATACTCCTGCGCCGCACGTATGATCAGCCTCTGCTTTCGCTTTGTCACTGCCTGTATGCCGCTTTCCCACGCGTCCTCCGCACGGGTCTTTACCTCCACAAATGCGATGAACTTGTCATTTGCAGCGATTATGTCTATCTCCCCGCCCTTTATACGGTAGTTCCGCCTGAGTATGCGGTAGCCCGAACGTTCAAGGTAATACGCTGTCAGCTCTTCACCGAGCCTGCCTGTATCATGTCTGTCAGCCATCAGTCATCGCCCGAGGATCTGTGTAATATGACGTTTATCAGTCCCTTTTTGTATTTGTATACGCACTTGTACAGGGAATAGCCGTCATTTGAGTAGTAACAGGTCGTCCTGCCGTGCTTGTCGTATACGGTCACATTCTTGTAGAGCGCGCCGCTGCTGTTGTAGTTCATGTTCCATTCCTCGCGGCCGCCGCCTGCTGTGTCAACAGTGCAGTCTGCACCCACATACCACGATGTTTCGCCTTCGTCAGTCTTGTAGGCCATATACATCACGTTGGAAAAATCCATATCGGGACGGTTCTCTGTCGGCAGCTCGGCATACTGTATGAAATGTGTCATGCTTTCCTCTTCACCCTTGTCCACAGCCTCTATGGCAGACTGTACCTCGGGCAGCTGTGACACGCTTTTTATCCACTCTATGTCTTCCTTTGTCAGTTCAAGCCCCGGTTCTTCCGCGATTATCGCGCCCTGCGATATCTGAGGAAATTCAACATCATAAGGCTCGCCGCCGCTGATATCGGCAAAGAACATAAGATATATCCATACCGGTATTGACAGCAGTGTCGCAAGCTTCAGCTTTGACATCTTCTTACGCGGTATGCCTGTTACAGGGGGATGTCCCTGCGCCCCGTCAGGTATGCCGTCAAGATTTCCGTCTTCACGGAAAAAGCCCTGATCTTCATCTACCTCAACTTTTACATCTTCTCTTGTGTCAAATGTGTTTTTCATAGTATTTCTTCAAAAACGAGTGACGGTGTATAGGGCTCTCACCGTACCTGTCGATCATCTCGTAATGCAGCTTTGTGCCGTAGCCCTTGTGGCGTTCAAACTGCCATTGCGGATATTTTAACGCCATATCCGCCATATATCTGTCTCGTGTGACCTTTGCTATGATGGATGCTGCCGCTATGCTTGCGGATGTGCCGTCGCCCTTTACGAGAGTTTCGGTCTGCGTACCGAGAGCGGGCAGGCGGTTGCCGTCAACAAGTGCGAAGGAGGGCTTGAGTATCAGCCCGTCATAGGCCCTTTTCATCGCAAGCATCGCCGCACCGAGGATATTGAGAGTCTCTATCTCCTCCACCGTTGCTATGCCCACGCTCCATGCCGCCGCTTTTTCGGTTATCTCGTCATAGAGAGCATCGCGCTTTTTCTCGGACAGCTTCTTGCTGTCGTTGATGCCGTCTATTACCGTGCCCTCATCGAGCACCACCGCCGCCGCGTATACATCGCCTGCCAGCGGGCCTCTGCC
>CACZPE010000103.1 GCA_902782875.1 uncultured Ruminococcus sp.
ACGATATCGGGTTTGTATTCCAGTTCTACAACCTGGTGCAGAATCTTACCGCACTTGAGAATGTGGAGCTTGCTTCACAGATATGCAAGAACAGCCTTGACCCGAGAGAGACTCTGAAAAGAGTCGGCCTTGAGAACAGGATGAACAACTTCCCGTCACAGCTTTCGGGCGGCGAGCAGCAGAGAGTATCCATCGCCAGAGCGATTGCGAAATCCCCGAAGCTTCTGCTGTGCGATGAGCCTACGGGCGCTCTCGACTACAACACGGGCAAGACCATACTGAGCCTTCTGCAGGACTGCTGCCGTGAAAAGGGCATCACGGTCGTTGTGATCACCCATAATCAGGCCATAACTCCCATGGCTGACAGAGTGATAAAGATAAAGAACAGCAAGGTCGCAAAGATCGTGCTCAATCCCTCACCCACGCCTGTGGAAGAAATAGAGTGGTAAGGGGGAGCGTTGCTTGAGCAGATTGTTCAGAAACAGCCTGCGCAGAGTCTTCCGTACATTCGGAAGATTTCTTGCCATAACGGCTATAATCGCGATAAGCTGTGCGTTCTATTCGGGAGTAAAGGCAGCCGCACCCGAGATGAAGACCTCTGCCTGGAAGTACTACAGCGATACGGCTCTTGCAGATGTGCATATCATGTCATCTCTCGGCTTCAACAGTGACGATGCGGATTATATACTCAGGACAAAGCATGACTTTGACAAGGCGTATGCAGGCTACAGCGCAGATCTTTTCACCGATGGCATGAGGGGCAGCTGTGTGATGAAGGTGATGTCATTCACACCCGAACAGCCGCTCAACAGGATAATCGTCACAGAGGGAAGATCGCCCATAGCGCCCGATGAGATAGTATGCGACAATAAAGCGGGGGAGGACCTTGCTTTCAGGATAGGCGACAAGGTGCGCTTCTACGCTCCCGATGACGAGGATATAAATGATATACTGACCGTGACGGAGTTCACGGTCGTGGGCCTTGTGTCATCCCCGCTGTATGTCACCGATGCAAGGGGACATTCCCTGATAGGCACGGGTGAGATAACCTCCTATGCGTATATACAGCCTGCAGCTTTTGCGTATGATGCGTATACCGATATATATCTGACGGTAAGGGACGCAAAGAACGCCGCGCCTTTCTCGGAGTACTACGAAAGCACTGTCAGGGACGCCGCTGATGATATCGAGAACAGCTCACAGGTACTTCTCGACAGAAGACGTGACCGCATAAGGAAAGATGCGGAGGATGAGCTGAATGATGCGAGAAAGAAGCTCGATGATGCAAGGAAGGAATATAAGGACGGCAAGGCGGAATACGAAAAAGGCCTTGCAGAATATGAGGATGCAAAGGCGCAGATAGAGGGAAAACAGGGCGAGCTCAGCGAATATACGGGCTCGGTCGAGGAAGCGATGCGGGAGATAGACGACAAGACGCTCCAGATGCAGGACCTTGCAGAGACCTGCACCTTTATAGACAAATTCCTCACCGATTATGAGAACACCTATCTCCAGACTCTGCCCCTGCCGCTGCTCGATTCCTTCAAGCAGGTACAGGCATCGTATGATGCTAACAGTGTTGATGCACAGATACAGGAGCTTCTGGCGATATATGTCATAACCGATCCCAAGACCGATCCGGGTACACGCCAGACCGCCAGGGACGGTATAATCGCCGTCAATGAGCAGGTAAGACAGGCAACTGCTGCCGCCCTTGCAGAGCTCGATGTAAAGCGCGAGGAAGTCAGAGCCAGAAGCGAGGAGATAAACGACGCGGGCTCACAGATGATAGATGCTCAGAAGGAACTGCGTAAGGCAAGGACAGAGCTTGACAAGGCAGAGAAGGAGCTTGCCGACGGTGAGAAGAAGCTGAATGATGCCCAGGAGGAGCTGCTCAGGGCTGAAAACGAGCTTGAAGACAGACTTGCCGACGGAAAGATATACGTCACCGACAGGAATGATTTTGACCCCGACTGTATGTCCTACGGTATGGACTGCGACAGAGTGGATTCGATAGCGGCGGCTTTCCCGGTGTTTTTCGTGCTTATAGCCGCTCTTGTATGCTGTGCCACCATGACAAGAATGGTCGAGGAGAACAGGGGAGAGGCAGGTACTCTCAAAGCGCTGGGATACTCCTCATTTTCCATACTGATGCAGTATGTGCTCTATGCGGCCGCGGCAAGCGTAATAGGCAGTGCCGCAGGGCTTGTTGCGGGATTCAGGCTGCTGCCGTCGATAATATTCGATTGCTATGCGACGATGTACAACTTCCCCGCATTTGAACCGAAGTATGATGCTGCCATATGCACAGGCTGTGCGGTCGTGTCACTGCTGTGCACGTCTCTTTCGGCAGTATACGCCGCAGCAGGAGAGCTGGGCGGTATGCCTGCGGTGCTGATAAGGCCCAAGCCCCCCCGCAGCGGCAAGCGGATATTCCTTGAGAAATTCCCCGCTCTGTGGTCGCGTATGCCGTTCTTACGCAAGGTTTCCTTCAGAAATCTTTTCAGATACAAGAGCCGTTTCTTCCTTATGCTGGTGGGTATAGGCGGCTGTACTGCCCTGCTTCTCACGGCTTTCGGACTGAAATATGCGATATCCACGGTGCTTGACCGTCAGTACGGGAACATATTCACCTACAGCGCGATAATATCCCTTGATGAGGATATCACGGATGAAGAGCGTCAGGCGGCGGACGATGCGATACGTTCACTCGGTATATACGACAGCCATATGTATGCGTTCCAGAAAGAGAAGGATGTGTCCGCTTCAGGCAGAAAGGAAGAGGCGTATATATTCGCCCCCGCCGACAGCCTTGAGGGCTTCATCAGCCTTAAGGACGCTTCCACAGGCAGAGATGTGCCCCTCTACAGCGGCGGCGCGGTCATCACCGAAAAGCTCGCTCTGATGCTCGGCATAAAGGCAGGCGATGAAATACGCATATCAGGAGCGGCGCAGCCTGTCGAGGTATATGCGGTGGTGAAGAACCATATCGGTCATTATGTGTATATGAGCTCTGTGACCTATGAGGAGCTTTTCGGCGAATCATCGCCCGATACTGTGCTTCTGCGCACATCCTCCGTGCCCGACAAACAGGGCAGGAATGCCGTGACAGAGAAGCTTATCGCCTGTGACGGCGTTATATCCGCGGTATTCATGCAGGACGGGCTGTCAAACTTCACAAATCTCATATCCAGCCTTGATCTGATAGTGCTGGTGATAATATCGTTCGTAGGCGCGCTTTCGCTGGTGATACTGCTCAATCTTGCCGAGATAAATATCACCGAAAGGCGGTATGAGCTTGCCACTATAAAGGTGCTCGGCTTCTTTGACAGCGAGGTGGGCACATATGTTTACCGTGAAAACACGATAACCACCGTACTCGGCATAATCATCGGACTTCTTGTGGGCATAGTGTTTGAGCGCTTTGTCATAGTCACAGCGGAGGTAAGCTCGGTCATGTTCATGCGTGACCTTGCGCCGACCTGCTTTGTATGGACGGTACTGCTGATGGCGGCATTTGTCCTTATAGTGAATATCCTGATATTCTTCAGGCTCAAGGGCATAGACATGGCGTCATCGATGAAAGCGACAGAATAACGGAGAGGCAGCTAATGAAAATACAACTTACAGAGGCAGATGCGGAAAAGATACGCTCTCTTGAGGCGGGAAGCGCCTTCACATGGGAGGGTATGACGCTCGACGATGACAACATCGCACAGATAGCAGGGATATTTCTTGATGAAGGCCTTGTAAAGCCCGGTACCGCAGAGATAACGGGATATATATGGTCCGGCAGTGCCATGAACAAGCTCTACGGTCTGCACGGAGAGAATGCATATCAGGATGATCTGCCCTTCCTTTCCTTTGAGAACAGCACCTTTGACGGGGAAGGAAATCTGGATGTGTTCAAGCTCATGGTCGGAGCAAGATGGCTCGATGATATTGTCGCCAACAACAGGCTGAATGAAGAAGAAACTTAACCGCATAATACAGCCGTTTGTTACATAATAATCATTTTCGGAGACCTGTAATGTATCAATCTACATTACAGGTTTCTTACATTTTGTAATAATACTTGTAATTTGAATGAAAAGAGTGTATAATAGAATAGTATTATTATGCCTTACTATGCATACAGGCAATCAAAACGGAGAATACCAATGGATATAAACGAGAAGAATACAGACAGTCTTCAGGAGACGGATGTGAATAAGCCCGGTGAGAGCGAGGTGGCAGACACTGCCGCAGAAACTGC
>CACZPE010000104.1 GCA_902782875.1 uncultured Ruminococcus sp.
TGAAATACCCGCATATGATGCCTGCGGCGGTGATGCCGGGCGTAAAGTTCAGACAGCACGAGTATACTCTCGGGACGGGTGATATGATATTCGTATATACCGATGGGCTTACAGATGCTGTAAATACCTCAGGCGACCGCTTCGGAGAGCAGGGGATACTTCAGGCTCTCGGCAGAAGTGACAGCACCGATCCCAAGGAGATCGTGGAGTCGGTCAGATGTGAGTCCGCAAGATTTTCCGAAGGGGCAGAGCAGTTTGATGATATGTGTATGATATGCTTCAGATATACGGGCCTTGACAGCCTGTGTGTAAAGGCATCGGACGATGCGCTTCCTGATGTGATATCATTTATCAGACATAAGGCTGCAAAAGCAGGCCTTTCCGAAAAGCGCATATCCGATCTCAGACTTGCTGCAGAGGAGATATTCGGGAATATCATCGACTATGCCTATGACGGCGGGGACGGCGAAGTGACCATAGATTATTCCGTGAATAAAGAAAATGATACCATCAGCTTTGTTTTCACTGATCACGGAAAGCCCTTTGACCCCACAGCACAGGATGATCCCGAGATGCCTGACTGCGCAGGAGATCTTAAAATAGGCGGGCTTGGCATATATCTTGCAAAGGAGCTTGCCGACATCACATACAACTATGATAATGCAAATATACTCACATTATCGATGAATACAGGAGGGGAATATGCTTAACATCAACAAGAAAAGAGAAGGGACCACACTGACCGTTATGCTTGAAGGCGATCTTGACAGATCGACCGCTGCAGATATGGAGTCAGATGTAGTAAAGGATATGCAGGATATCACAGAGCTTATCTTTGATCTTGAGAAGCTGGGGTATATATCCTCGGCGGGGCTTCGTGCCTTTGTCAAATTCCGCAAGCAGATGGACAGACAGGGGACGATGACTATAAGAAATATCAGCAAAGGCGTGCAGGATATACTCGATCTGAGCGGACTGACACAGTTTCTCATCGGATGAGATCTCTGACCGCTCTTATACGATAAACAGGGGAGCTTCAAGGTGGAAAGAAATGACAGTCTGATCAGGAAAAAGATATACAAGTATATGCTCACCGGCGTTATGACCACCATAGCCCTGCAGCTCGGCAACGTCGTGGACGCCATGATAGTAGGCAATCTTATAGGCAGTATCGGCAATTCCGCAGTCAGTGCGGCTATACCCTATGTGTATCTGCTACAGGCGGCGGCGATACTGTTCGGCACGGGTGGTGCCGTATCTGCAGCGGTGCTGCTCGGAAAAAGAGACACCATGACCGCAGGCAGGGTGATGGGCTTCTGTCTTGCTGCAGTACTTGTATATCCGCTGTTTATGCTGCTCATATCTCCTGCTGCTGTCCCTGCATATGTACAGCTCACTCATGCTGACGGAGAGCTTAAAGCTATGATCACGGATACAGCATATATCTATTCCTTCGGTATGCCTGTGATCTCAGCGGTGATAGGGCTTGCATATTTCATAAATGTGGATAATCATCCCGCACTTGCGGCAAAGATCAATATATCCGCAAATGCGGTGAATCTTGTGCTCGATTTTCTGCTTGTGCGGTTCACGACCCTCGGCATAAAGGGAGCGGCGCTGTCTACGGTGCTCGGATATATCGCAGCAGGTCTGGTCTTCATACCTGTATATATCAGAAGCTCCGACAGGATGTTAAAGCCTGTGTTCAGAGGCTTTGTACATATAAAGGAACAGCTGTGGCAGACCGTTAGAAACGGCTTTCCCAATCTTGTCTACCTCATTATGACGATCATCGGAATGTATGTAATAAACGCAGAGATACTCAGCACGCTGGGCAGCGGTTACTTTTCCGCATATGCGGTGACTAACAATACACAGCATATCGTGCAGATGTTTCTCAACGGCATATCCTCTGTCATTGCATCAGTGGCAGGGGTGCTTTACGGCGAAAAGGATTACTACGGCATGAGATCGGTGCTTAAAAGGACTATGAGAGCGGCGATGACTGCAGGTGCTGTGATTATGGCGGTGTTCCTTGCGGTGCCGCAGTTCATAGCGCGGATGTACGGCTTTGACATACAGGAGCTCATGCCCGATCTTATGACGGCTCTCAGAGTATTCTCACTGAGCTTCGGGTTCTTTGTGCTCAATGCGGTATCACAGAACTATTACCGCACTGTCGGTCAGACGTTCCTTTCGGCAGCAGGCTCTGCAATGGAGCTTCTTCTGATAAAGATGCCCCTTATGATCGCAGGAATGAAGCTGTATGGATTCACAGGCCTGTTTGCTGCGATGATAATAAGCGAGGCACTTACATTTGCGATACTGAATATGATCAGGATCATATTGCAAAAAGCCGGAAAGATACCGCAGAAGGGCTTTATGGCCATACCCGAGCGCAATGACGGTGAGATATGCGATATCACCGTGACAGGCAGCGATGAATCAGCTGTGAATGTCTCGGAAAGGATAATAAAGTACTGTCTTGACGAGGGAATGTCGGCATCTGATGCGAATGCGATGGGTATAGCCGCAGAGGAGATAGTGTCAAATATCGGAAAATACGGCTACAGTGAAAAGGATAAAAAGGATATAGACATATGTCTTTCAAAAACAGCGGACAGCTTCTATATGAGGATAAGGGATGACGGCATACCCTTTGACCCTGTTTCATATAAGAGTGAGGAAAAGGAAGCCATAGGCGGACTTGATCTTATCAGAAAACTCGCTGTGAAAATAAGCTATATGAGGACCATAAGCCTTAACAATACCATAATCGAGATCAGACAGCCGGAAGGAGAAAACAGTCATGCATGAGTATGTTAAACTGCTTTGTGAAGCACAGGAGAAATACGCGGACGAACCTGCGATAGTTGACAGAGGCGGCACCAGGTCAACAGACTACAGGACCTTCGGGGATCTGATGCTGCGCACAGCATCATGGATACACGGCAGACAGCCTGCTTCACATTCATTCATACCCGTGCGCTTTGATTCATCGGCGGAGTATGCTGCAGCAGTATGCGGGATATGGCTCGCAGGTCATGCTGCGGTGCCTATGGGAACATCCTTTCCGCCCGAGAGGGTAAAGTATATCAGCATGAACTGCGATGCTCCCTTCATAATAGATGAAAGCGTCCTTGAGAAGATAAAGAGCACCGAACCGCTGGATATATCCGTATTCCCCGATACAAGGGACGATGACGACGCACTGCTTCTCTATACCTCAGGCTCTACGGGAATGCCCAAAGGAATACTTCACTCCTTTGCGGGGCTTATGTCCAACAGGAACATGGGCAAGCCCGAGGGCTATTCAAAGGGGCAGAGATGGGCACTCGGAGCACCCATGTATTTTGTGGCATCCGTGGTCGTATACAAGGTGCTGACATACGGCGGATGCGTTCATCTTCTGAGTACCGATATCATGCGCGATGTAAGGAAGCTGGAGGATTATTATGAAGCCCACAGCATAACGACAGGATTCATAAGTCCGTCGGTGCTGTCGAATTTCAATAACAGGGCTCAGTCCCTGAAGCTCGTCATGACAGGCAGTGAACGACTTACAGGTCAGTGCAGCCGCGATGGGTACAAGCTTTTCAACAACTACGGCATGAGCGAGACTATGGGAACACTGTGCTCCTTTGAGGTGGATAAGCCCTATGAGACCACACCTGTCGGCATACCCAAGGAGGGCACGGAGTGGGCGCTCCTTGATGATGAAGGCAATCCCGTACCCGACGGCGAAGAGGGAGAATTCTGTGTAAAGGGCGTATTCACTAAAGGGTATTTCAAGGACCCCGAGGCTACAAAAAAGCTCTTCCGCGGCGGCTGGCTCCATACAAACGATATCCTCAGAAAGCTTCCCGACGGCAATCTTGTGTATATCAACCGCAAGGACTGGATGGTGAAGATCAACGGACAGCGTGTTGAGCCCGGAGAGATCGAAAACCAGCTCAGAGCGGTGGACGGCATAGAAAATGCAGTGGTAAAGGCGGTAAAGGGCACAGGAGATCGTATATCCCTGTGTGCATATTACACGGGAAAAGAGCTTGACGATAGATTTATAAGCGAAAAGCTGGGCGAGAAGCTTGCGGCATATATGATCCCCGCGTTCTACACACATCTTGATGTATTCCCCCTCAATCAGAACGGCAAGATAGACCGCAAAAATCTGCCCGAGCCTGATCTTATGAGCAGAAGAGCCGAATATGCTCCTCCGCAGGATGAGATACAGGCTATGCTCTGCCGCGCCTTTGAAGCAGCTCTCGGCACAGAGCAGGTGGGTATCGACGACAATTTCTTTGATATGGGCGGCAGCAGCATCAGCGTGATGAAGCTTGCCTCGTCATGCCCCGAGCTTGATCTTACAAGCAAGATGATATACTCCGCAAAGACCCCCAGGGCAATAGCGGAGGAGTGCAGAAAGCGCGGTAACGTAAAGACACGCGTAAAAAAGCAGAAATACCCTCTCTCTTCTTCGCAGACGGGCATATACATAGAGTCGATGAACAGGGACGGCGAAGCCGCATACAACAACCCCATACTGCTAAAGCTCGGTGACGGTATCGACAGCGAAAAACTTGCCCGTGCGTGTGAGGCTGTAGTCGACGCCCATCCGTTCATAAAGCTAAAGCTTAAAGTCGATGAAAACGGTGACCCTGTACAGGAAAGAAATGATGATGAGCATTATGAGCAGAGCGTTGAGAAGCTGAGCGAAAGTGAGCTCCGTTCTCTTATACCGTCACTTATGCAGCCCTTCCGTCTGCTGAGCGACAGGCTTTTCCGCATACGCATATTTGAGACCGAAGCGGGTATATACCTTTTTATGGATCTGCATCATATTATTTTTGACGGCACATCCATGCTTGTCATAATGAGAGATCTTGAAAAGGCATACAGCGGCTCAGCCGTTGAAACAGAGACCTACAGCGGATTTGAGACCGCAGAGGATGAATATGACCGCAGAGCACAGGAATATGATGCTGCGAGAAAATGGTATCTTGAGACATTCGGCGGTATAGAGACAGACAGTCTTCCCATACCCGACAGACACGAAAAGCTCACAGCCTTCGGAGTAACAGAGACAGATATCGCACTTGAAGCATCGGAGATCGATGCATACTGCCGCAGATGCGGCATTACGGAGAATATCTATGCCACAGCCTCCTTCGGTATATGTGCAGCGCTGTATGCAGGCACGGACGAAGCTCTTTTCACGACTATATACAACGGCAGGGATTCCCTGCGCACTGCAGGCACTGTCGCAATGCTCGTAAAGACACTCCCCGTATATGCACATTTCGGAAAGGATACGGATATACGCGAGTATCTGACCGCTCAGAAGGAGCAGATGCTCGGCTGTATGAACAATGATATCTATCCCTTTGTCGAGCTTGCATCAGAAACAGGTATCACCAGTGACCTGCTGTTTGTATATCAGGGCAATGCCCTTGATATAGGCGGCTTTGCAGGCAGGCCCGTAAAGCGCATACCTGTCATGGACAACGCTACGGGTGAGCAGTTTGCCGTGCAGATGTACAGAAAGGGCGGCACATACAGCGTGCGTGTTGAATACAGGAGCGATCTGTATTCGGAAGAGTTTGTGAAGATATTCGTGCGCAGCTTTGAGAATGTACTCAGAAACATGCTTACCGCGGAGAAGGTGGGCGATATCTCGCTTGCAGGCTACAAAGAGCTTGAGCAGCTGCGTGAATGGAACAGGACAGAGACAGAGTATGACCGCACACAGACAGTGGTATCCCTGTTCAAAAAGTCGGTATCGGAATATCCCGACAATATCGCTGTTATATTTGAGGATACACAGCTTACGTATGCACAGACCGACAGGCTTTCCGACAATATCGCAGCGTATATAGAGAGCCTCGGCATCGGCTGCGGTGATGTAGTCTCAATACTCATCCCCAAGGGGATATATCAGGTGGTCGCTTCTCTGGGAGCGCTTAAGGCAGGGTGCGCCTATCAGCCCCTGGACCCCACCTATCCTCCCGAGCGCCTCAACTTTATGATAAATGATGCCTCGGCACGCCTGCTGATAACCGCAGATGAACTCAGCTCGCTTATCACGGAATATGACGGTGCAAGACTGACATTAAGCGAGGCGGAGAAGCTTCCCGACGGCGTGCCTGTATCGGTATGCAGACCGGAGGATACATTCATACTGCTCTATACCTCAGGAAGCACAGGTGTGCCCAAGGGTGTCAGGCTCACACATTCAAATCTGGTATGCTTCATAAACTGGTACATCAGGTTCTATGCCCTGAGTGAGACTGACAGGGTGGGCCAGTATGCGTCCTACGGCTTTGATGCGTGTATGATGGATATGTATCCCGCACTGTCCGCAGGTGCTGCTGTATGTATCGTGGCAGAGGATATGAGACTTGATCTCACAGCGATGAATGAGTATTTCATCAGAAACAGGGTCACTCTTGCCTTTATGACCACACAGGTGGGCA
>CACZPE010000105.1 GCA_902782875.1 uncultured Ruminococcus sp.
CCCAGCACTACTCCCATTCCTATCTTACTCCGAGCAATATACTTTACAACGGCGGCGAACTTATAATTATGGATTCATTCATGGCTGCCACGGGTCATCCCATAATCGATCTTTCCAGTATCGCATGGTACTTCAAGCTCATGCCGCAGTATGAGAATACCATAAACACTCTTTTCACTCCTGAAGAGAATGAACTCATCTGGAAAACGTATTTAAAGACTTATCTCAATACAGAAAATGATGCTCTGATATCCAAGGCTGAGTATCAGATACTTCAGTTCTCGGCTGTAAGATATCTTCTTCTGGCAACTATGCTCCCGGGGACTGTCAATGAAAGTATCGTACTCAAGGCTAAGAGAACAGCTTTGTCCATGTCTGATGTGATAGAACCGCTCTGCTTCTGAACAGGTGTTATTTATGAAAACAGTATTAATACTACTGAGTGCTGTTATATCTTTCCTGATGAACATACCTGCGCAGAATCATTCCGGAAGGATGAAAACACCACCGCCCGTATATCACAGCGCCCCGTCTTATACACATGACACCGGGAAAACATCTGTAAAAACTGATCATACAGATGTTATAAAGGATCCTCATATTACTCCTGAACCCGAAAACAAAGCACCTGATAAGCCTGTGGTTTCTCAAAACACCTCACCATCGGAAAGCGGGACAGCCACAAATAATACGACTGTCCCCGAAAACAAAGCCGACAATGATACATCTTCCGATACTCCCGCTTCAGACAATAACACCTCTGATAAGGAAATTATCCCCGAAAAAACCACTACAGATGAAAATGACATCACACCTGACATACCCGAAGCTGATGACACTGCCGAAAACGATCCGCAGGAAGATATAACACCCGTTTCTTCTGAAGAAAACATGAACGATGACAGTACCATTCATTTACCCAGGATAAATATATGACTGATTATGACATAACTCAATGCATTATAACTTTGCCGCCGGAAGTCATTTCCGGCGGCATTTTTAATAACTCCTGATCTATAAGGAGTATGGCTTGTTAACAGCTGTAATGCCGTTTATATCAGAAAAACACCAGATTATACATAATTCACACTGTTGTCAAACGCATAATTATGAACAGCAAACAATTATTTTTTTCAAAAAGATATTGAGAATCACAGTAATATATGGTATAATATCAGTAATTGTCTATAAAGTATCAGAGAGGATAGTTTTTATGCTGTTTACCAGAGAAATAGGTATAGATCTCGGCACTGCCAATACTCTTGTATATATGAAAGGTCACGGTATAATAATGCGTGAGCCCTCAGTCGTTGCCGTAGACAACAGAACTGAACAGCCCAGATATGTAGGTCAGGAGGCTAAAGACATCATAGGCAGGACCCCGGGTGCTATAACAGCTCTTCGCCCCCTTAAGGACGGCGTTATAGCTGATTTTGAAGCAACTACGGTAATGCTCGATGAATTCATAAAAAAAGCTCTGAAAGGCTCCCTTTTCTTTGTTCGTGCCAATGTGGTCATATGCATCCCCTCGGGAGTAACTGCTGTTGAGCGCAGAGCGGTAAAGGAAGCAGCCGAAAACGCAGGAGCAAGACGCGTCAGCATCATTGAAGAGCCTATGGCAGCCGCTATCGGAGCAGGTCTTCCCGTGGCAGAGCCTATTGGATCTATGATAGTAGATATCGGTGGCGGCACTTCCGAAGTTGCTGTGATATCACTCAGGGGCATCGTTACTTCAAGAAGTGTCCGTATAGCGGGAGATGCTTTTGATTCTGCAATAACACTATACATAAGAAAGAAATACAATCTTCTCATAGGTGAAAGGACCGCTGAGAACGTCAAGATCGAGATAGGCTCCGCCTTCCCTCTTGAAAAGGAACTTACAATGGATATAAAAGGCAGAAACCTGCTCAACGGCCTGCCCGAAAATGTGACCATATCCAGCGAGGAAATAAGAGAAGCACTGTCAGAACCGCTTTCGCATATAATAGAGGCCATAAAATCCACTCTTGAAAAAACCCCTCCCGAGCTTTCGGCCGATATTATCGACAACGGCATTATGCTTGCAGGCGGAGGCGCTCTTATAAGAGGGCTTGATGAACTCGTTTCCCATGAAACGGGCATGCCGGTTCATGTAGCAAAGAATCCGCTTGACTGCGTAGCAGCCGGTGCGGGAAAGGTACTTGAAGATCTTGACAATCTTCATGACGTACTCAGTGACGAGAGCTGAATGATATAAAGAGGAGTATGCAACTTGCGTGATTTTTTCCAGAGCGTAAAATTCAAGATAATAATTGCGCTCACAGCTCTGCTGATCGGCGCAATGATATATTCTGTTACTACAGGCGGATATTCCACTACAAGCTCATATATTTTCGAAATGATATTTGAACCTGTAAAAAAGCTTTCACACAACATATCCGATCAGATATCCGTAAAACTTGATATGCTCATCAATGCTGAAAAATACTACAATGAGAACCAGCAGCTCAAAAAGCAGCTCGATGAGCTTTACAACCAGATAATCGACTATGACGAGATAGTGCATGAAAACGGCGATCTGCGCACTATGCTCGATCTTAAAGAGGGATATGACAACTATAAGTTCTCCCCTCCCTGTACAGTAATTGCCAGAGCCACAAATGACCCTTATGCTTCATTCACGGTCGACAAAGGCTCTGATGACGGAATAAAGCCGGGTGATCCCGTTGTTACCCAGAATGGTATAGTCGGGGTCTGCTCGGAAGTATCTCCCGTTACCTGCAAGATTCGCACACTGTTTTCACCCAAGACCTCTATGGGCGCTTATGCGGTAAGGACCAAAGCTGAAGGTGTGGTATCAGGCGGTTATGAATACGCATCCGACGGCAAGATCAGAATGGAGCATATCGCCAAGGAAAGCGATATCGAAAAAGGAGATATAATCGTCACCTCAGGAAGTGCAAATTTCCCCGCAGGGCATCTGATAGGCGTTGTTGACAGCGTAGAGATGGAAACCAACGGCCTTTCAAAGTATGCTATCATAATACCTGCAGAGGATCCCAGAACTCTTTCGGGTGTATTTGTAGTCACGGATTACAAGCTTGATGAGATAACTGCTATTAAGACAGGTCAGGACCAAAACGCAGAGGATGGTGAGACTGACTGATGGCTCGCATGAATATCGAACGCAAGGAGAAAAAAGAACGTCTGCACAGGTTTGTGCGCACTCTGTTCTATGTTTTCCTCATGGTATTCTCATATATCTTCATGCTGACCGTAAAGACAGGAACTGCGCTGCCTGTATTGCTCATTTCCTGTGCAATGTGCTATGCGCTGAGGGAACAGCCGCTCAGCAGTGCTGTTTTTGCGCTTTTCTGCGGACTTATGCTCGACAGTGCTTTCAATATGCTTCCGGGACTTAATGCGGTCATACTGATGTGGAGCGCTCTGCTTGCATCGCTGCTTGTAAACAATATACTGAGAAGGAGCCTTCTCAATTTTATCTGGATAGACCTTATAGCAATAGCATTACAGGAGTTTTTTCACTATTCACTGTATTACTTCATGTGGGGCTATGACCCTAAAGGTCTTATACTTGTAAGAATATTCCTTCCCGAGCTTATATACACAAATATCGCGGGAATAGTGATGTATGCACTGACAGGAACGATCTTCCGCCGTTTCGGTGCTGTAAACGAACACTACATAGAGGAAAAATCACCCGATATAGTCAGAGAATAAAGGAGGTACACTATGATAAAACACATCGTCATGTTCAGACTGAAGGATACTGACAGGACAGCTGCAGAGAATGCTGTACATGCAAAGGAACTGGCCGAAAAGCTCCCCTCTCTCGTACCGTCCATAAGAGCGATGCAGGTAAGGCTCAACGCCGATTTTGCAGACAATACCAACTATCATATCGCTCTGATATGCGATTTTGATGATGCAAAGGGACTTGACGAATATCAGAACCACCCCGAGCACAAGAAATTCGGAGCATTTATCGCTACAGTAAGGGCGGACGGCGGCAGAGCCTGCATAGACTATGAATACTGATGAGGTGAACTTATGCTTATCACTGTTGATACTATCAAAAAAGACTATATAAAATGGGACTGGCAGGCAGGCAAGGATGTACCTTTCACGGAAGAAATGACAGTATTCACGCTGACATCTCCGGGTATGACATATGCTTTTGCCGCACTCGAAAGCGGATACCTTGCTCATATATACTACGGAAAAAGAGCAGATGACGAAGATCTGACATACCTTCTTCGTCTGGGGGAAGGCCCCTACACTCCCGGGATAAACGAAAGAGAGACCGCATCCTTTATGGACAACACTCCCTTTGAATATCCCACCTTCGGGACAGGAGACTACAGGGAGCCTGCAATAAAGATAAAGTATAAGGGCATCTCCGCCCTTGATCTGAGATTTACGGGATACAGCATAACAGATGGCAAGCCTGTGCTTTCACAGGAGCTTGAGGACTGTACCGTCACTCTCCCCTCCACTTTTGCAGACAAAGACGAAGCGCAGACTCTTGCCGTTACTCTGACCGAGAAGCGCACAGGTCTTGAAGTAGTGCTTTATTACACCGTTTTTGCCGATCTTGATGTCATTACCAGAAGTGCTGTCATCACCAACAAGGGCAGCGAAGATGTTTATGTAGAACGCGCTTTCTCTGCTGCGATTGACTTTGATGACTGTGATTATGATCTTATCACGCTCAACGGCTCATGGGCAAGAGAGCGCTGCATAGAGCGCTCACATCTTCATCACGGAAAACAGGGAATCGACTCCATGAGAGGCGAATCCTCACATCAGAACAATCCCTTTGCCGCTCTGGTATCTCCTAACGCGGATGAAGAAAACGGCGAAGCCTACGGCTTCAACCTCGTCTACAGCGGTAACTTCTTTGCTCAGGCGGAAGTGACACAGTTCAAGCGCACACGCTATGTCATGGGCATCAACAGCCTTGATTTCTCGTGGAAGCTTTCTCCCGGGCAGTCATTCACTGTACCCGAATGTGTTATGGTATATTCCTCGACAGGTATAGGCACTATGTCGCGCACATTCCACAATCTGTACAGAAAGCATCTGATACGCGGCGAATACAGGGACAAGCGCAGGCCAGTTCTTATAAACAACTGGGAAGCGACTTACTTCAATTTTGACACCGACAAGCTTGTTTCCATAGCCGAACAGGCAAGCAAGCTCGGTATAGAGATGCTTGTTATGGACGACGGCTGGTTCGGACACAGAGATTCCGATGACAGCTCTCTCGGTGACTGGTATGTAAATGAAAACAAACTCAAAGGCGGACTCAAAGCCCTTGTTGACAAGGTAAACTCTCTTGGTATGAAATTCGGTCTGTGGTTTGAGCCCGAGATGATCTCTCCTGACAGCAACCTGTTCAGGGCGCATCCCGACTGGGCTATACAGACAGATGGACTGCGCATGACACAGTCAAGACAGCAGTATGTGCTCGACTACAGCCGCAAGGAAGTCCGCGACTGCATATACTCTCAGATATGCTCGATACTTGACAATGCAAATATCGAATACATCAAATGGGATATGAACAGGCAGATCACCGAAGCAGGATCTTTCGCTCTTCCCGAGGACAGACAGCGTGAGATATGGCACAGATATGTGCTCGGTGTGTACGACCTCCAGAACAGACTCACAAGAGATTATCCGTATATACTTCTGGAAAACTGCTCGGGCGGCGGCGCAAGATTTGATCCGGGTATGCTGTACTTCTCCCCGCAGATATGGACATCAGATGATACCGATGCAATAGAGAGGCTTAAAATACAGCATGGCACGTCTATATGCTATCCTGCTTCCGCTATGGGTGCGCATGTATCAGACTGCCCGAATCATGTACTCGGCAGAACAACACCATTCTCCACAAGAGGAAATGTCGCCATGGTCGGCACTTTCGGCTATGAGCTGGACGTTACAAGGATACCCGAGAGCGACAGGAACGAGATTCCTGCGCAGATAGAGATGTTCAAGCGGTTCAATCCACTTGTGAGAGAGGGTGACCAGTACCGCATAGGCAATGTATTCACCGACAGCACATGGGATGCATGGATGTTCGTAGCCAAGAACAAAAGCGAAGCTGTATTCACCTTTGTTCAGGTGATAAACAGACCGAACTATCACAGCAGACGCATTAAGCTCAGAGGTCTTGATCCCGAAAAAAAGTACCTCAGCGAAAAGACCGGCGAGATACATACGGGCGCAGCACTTATGAACTGCGGTATCAATATATCGCTCCACGGTGACTTTGCTTCCGAAGTGATCTATTTCAAGGAAATATAAAACCAAAAGGCGCTCCGCACGGAACGCCTTTTACTTATCTTTATCATTATCTCTTTTGCGTGATACCGCAAGCACCGTGAGGGATATGCCCATAACGGCTATTATCGATGCTACAGTGATATTGCCTGTCTTAGGAGTGATAAGAGTCTCGACTATCACTTCTATGGGTGATTTTTCCTCCTCTTCGGGAGTTTCATCCGGCTTTGTTTCGGCTGTCGTCTCAGTAACAGTTTCAGTCTCATCATCTATGGTGTCATCATCGTTTTCCATACCGGCGCCCGGATCCTGCTCTGTATCCGGCACAGGAGGCTCTCCGTCATCTGTTGAGTCGGTCTTGTCTGTCTTGTCGGTATACACCGTAACATCGGGGCTTGACGTACCGGTGGGAGTCGGCGGACGGCTGTCTGTGATATCATCATTGAACATCATTACTTCGGGTTTATCAAACATCCCCCTGCGGATAGTCACCGCGGTTATGAGAGATGTGCCCCCCGCCGCCTCTGAGTATATCATAACATCGTATACCGATTCATCCGCATCAATGTGATCATGCTGAGTATCGATCTCATATACCTTGTACACAAATGTACCGGGCTGATCGACAGGCACCGAGAATGAAACTGAACTGCCCTCGACAAGCACCAGTGTATCCTTCTGCGGCTCGGGAGCCATATCCGATACAGGGCGCATCATTATCTTGTAGCTGTATGACGGTGTGTCTTTCTGTACAGTCAGCCAGTCGCCGTATACCGGTATATTCACATATACCGTATCATAATCAAGTGCCGAAACGGGCACAGCATTAAAAAGGAAGAAGATTATGCATATGACTGTGAGCAGCAAGCGCTGTTTCATATACATACCTCCTTCCTTATCATTCAATTATATAACAGAATACTATTATTCTTGATGCCGCATCGCCGTCAGCACAGGTGCTGAGCCCGATTATACGTGCATCACGTCCGCTGTCCTGCAGTATTACCACAGCATGATCAGTTATGAACTGCCTAATGTTGTCAGACATCGGATCAAACACTTCATCATCACGGGCGCTTGCCCTGAGAGATGCAAACACCTCAAGGTCATATCTCTGCCCGCCGTCTTTTCCTATGATCAGCTCGCCTGTTGTATGCT
Source organism: uncultured Ruminococcus sp. (assembly GCA_902782875.1). The sequence goes on from CACZPE010000105.1 coordinate 7,450, forward strand.
TTCTGAGATACCCTTCATCAAGGAAATCATCAAGCGCTCCGAACATCTTGCCGTACTCCATATGATGCCCGTAGATCAGCGAATAGTCATCGGAGAAATCCTTTGAATTCCTGCTGTCGAGGAATATACTGCCTGCAAGAGAATAATCACCGAAGGGATCTGTGTTGAGATACTTCACGTTATCCTCTGCCTGCATAACGGGATAGTCGATATTCGTGCCGTCTATCGTTATCCATGCGGCCATATCGTCCGTTATCGTCTTATCCCCGACAACGGCTGCTGCCTGACCTGTACCCGGTTTGTATCCCGATATCTTTTCAAGCGTATGGTTGAACACATAGTAGTTGTCATACATACACCACAGAACTATCAGGAGCAGGAGCACAAGCACAATCAGCAGCAGCCGCTCGTATAGGATATTCATTTTTTTCCAGAAACGGACAGAGAGTGTGGAGTTGTTTTGAAGTGTGGAGTTTGGAGTGTGGAGTGTGGAGTTGTTCAATAGCTTCAACTTCTTTTTGGTTCGTTAAACAATTGTTCTTCCATTGTTTTTGTTGTTGATGAAAGCATTCTCCTGATCTCATCACAATCATTTCTCAAGGATATATATTCATTTTTGGCAAGATATCCTGTTTCATACAACAATTCAAGCCAATAAACCGTTTCAACTGTTTCTTTAAGCGCAATATAAATCTTTGACAAAAAGTCTTTCTTGCTGATCGCACATTCACTCTCAGCAACATTCGCGCCAATACTTGTACCGCTTCTAAGTATCTGTTTTGAAAGGACATATTCACGCTTTTCTTCACATAGATACTTATAGAGATTTACGATCCTGACAGCAAATTTCTTGCTTTTATACTTTACGGTATTATCGGAAGACATAAACAGTCACCCAGAATTAAAACAAAGTCCGGAGTGAATGTGGAGCAGGATAACTCCACACTCCACTCTCAACACTCCACACTATTTCTAATTATTCGTCGTCTTCGTTTTCGTC
>CACZPE010000106.1 GCA_902782875.1 uncultured Ruminococcus sp.
CGGCATCAGCTTGCGTATCATTCCGTTATACACAACACCGTGCCTGTCAGTCACTGTTATGGTGAACATCGGATCACCGGGATTTTTCATTCTGCGCCCCTGAGACCTTACTTTTTCTTTTTGTGGTGTCATTACAGGTCTTGGTGCCGATAATTCAAGCACTCCCGACTTTTCTCCTTTGTGGTGACCTACACCGCCGTCCTGCCTTGCAGGGATACACCTCGCAAGCTCTGTGACATCGGCTCCATAGTTCATGTCGATACACTTAGCATCGTAATATCCCTGTGTTGCAGAGGGCGTGACAGTATGAGCGATATTATCACCCACACGCCCCCTGCGGCTGTTCATATCGGGATAGGCGAGGTCTATGCTATCGCCGGGGTATGCAAGCTGATAGCCCGACTTGGTAAGCGACTTAATGGGCAGAGCAGCATCTTCCTTAAACAGATACAAGCCTGTCCTGCCTGCGAAGCCGCCTGCATTTGCATTTAACGTTATTCCGAGTCCGCTGCTGTCGTAGACTCTGTTGCCTTCTCTCCCGGGTATGCGTCTGACAAGAGTTTTCGGGTTTGCTTCATGGAAAGATAATACTCTTCCGGAGCATTTTTCTCTAAGAAAGCAGATAATGAACACTCTCTTTCTGGCCTGGGCGACATAATGGTCTGCGCTGTTAAGCACCTGCCATGTGACATCGTACCCCAGGTCGTCCAGCGCATCGAGGATCGTCGCAAATGTCCGGCCTCCGTCATGCGATAACAGTCCGGGTACGTTTTCAAGGAGCATATATTTAGGTTTTTTAACCGCTGCGATACGGGCGATCTCGAAGAACAGCGTTCCTCGGGTGTCATCAAATCCTCGCCGTTTTCCAGCAATCGAAAAGCTCTGGCAAGGAAATCCACCGCAAAGACACTCAAAATCCGGCAGCTCTTCGGGGTTGATAGTTCTGATATCTTCATAGTACACCTCCCCTTGGGTATCATATATAGCTTCGTATGCCGCTTTGGCATACTTATCACACTCGCAGTAACCGACACATTCAAAGCCTCCGGCCTTTTCAAGCCCGGATCTGAAACCGCCGATCCCTGCGAAGACATCAAAGAAACGAATCAAGGGCATCACCGTCCTTTCCCTGATTTTCGTTACATCATATTCATTCCTTCGTCTTCTGTCGGCTCAGTGATGCTGAAACTATCCACACCCCAAACAACACCAAGCGAGCGTCCGTTGTCAAAATCGCAGTGCAGTGTCCCTATATCATCAACAAGCCTTACAGTTCCACAGGTTCCCGGCTCGATCGGTCTGGGATCATCGGTCATAAAATGCAGCTTTATCCTTGTTCCGGGCGGATACTTCCGCTTGATAGCTTCGATCTGGTATGGCTTTAATTCTCTGTACATACTCTCACCTCACTACATCAAGGGTTCTTCTGTCTCGGCAAGATTTTCAGCCTCGTCATCTTCCTCATACTCATCGGACTCGTCCTCGGCTTCATCACAGTCTTCCTCTTCGTCCTCATCGTATTCGGCATCTTCATCTTCTTCGTCATCGTAGTCCTCATCTTCATCGTCCTCAACGTCCTCGTCAGAATCATCATACAGCTCGTCCTCTTCCTCTTCGCTTACAATGCTTTCTGCGTCTTCCTGACGGGCAGCAAGGTCTCTGTCGATCTCTTTGGTTATAAGCCCAAGGACAAACTCCTTCTGTGTCATGTGGTTGCGGTTAAGATAATCCTTTATCTTCTGAAACAGATCCTCCGGTATCTGAAATGCCATTGTTCTCATTTTTTCCATAGTGTTTCCTCCTGCTATCGTAATTCTCGGGTGCAGCTCATCATCGAGTGCCTTTGCAACAAATTCGCCCATTGTGAGCCCCTGCGACTCAATAAATGCCTTGACCTCTGCGTGAAGATCTGCATCTATCTTTACGGTGATGCCTTTCTTTTCTTCAGACATTCTTCCTGCTCCTTTCCAAATGATTTCTGAGAGCTCTTTCAACTATTCTGTCAGCCGAGACACCCTCTGATTTAGATATTGCTTTTATGTGCCCCGCATATTTCTGCGGTATTGTTATCCTCGCTTTCATTCCATACCTCCCATAACGATATCCTCGGCTTCTGTATCCTGTTCAAACTGAGAACAGCTATTCAGATATTCCTCATATCCTCTCTCATCAAGCTCACGGAGCAGTTCTTCATCAAATTCGTACAGCGGATAAATACAGTAGCCGCTTTGTGCAGTTACAGGAATGCCATTTTCAGTAACCTGCCTTGCACCGGATAACGATCTCAGGAAATCTTCAGCTCCCGGATTGTTATTTGTATCAATAAATGTCTGATTTACCCTGATCTCATCATGTTTCGGGAGGTTGACCGATAATGTTGTGTATAGCTCATCATCTTCTGCCGAAAACAGCGACAGAGCCATTATAGTAGGATCCGAGCAGTAATTGGCTATCTCAAAATACACCTTTGTACCATTGTACTCAACGATCTTTTTGTTATTTTCTGCTTCATCCGTATCTTGCGGCATACCGAACGGATACTTATGCTGAAGCGGAACAAGTATCGTAAGCAGTTCGCTTCTGAAGTCCATATCCGCTATTCTGTCGATAAAGCTCCCCATAGTGTTTAATACAAAATCTCCCGAGTCCTTTTCATACATACTGATGTCACCGTATATGCCGTTATTGACTATATACTCTGCTATCTGCCTGACATCAGTCAGCTCGGCAGGCTCATCATCATGGCCGTATGCCAGTATAGGCGGCTGATCAAGCTTGTAAAAGGCGTGTTTTTCAGGATCAATAACGATAGTGCTGCCGTTTTTATCAGTACAGTGCAGGCCGTCATCATCTATTGAGCCGATAGTGTATTCTTTACCTTCAAGCTCCTTTGCTGCCTCGTCCTCATCATCAAAAGCATGGTCTATCCTGATCTTGTTTCCTGCCGGAAATCTCTCCTGCATAAAGATTTTCAGTTCATTGTTCATAGTTGATCCTCCTTGTGTTACATTAATTATTTCTTACCATTATTCAAAAACCATCTCCGGCTGTTCCATCCCCAGCGCCTTATCCTCGCAGGCAACAACATCCTTTGCAAACTGCTCGGCTTCCTCTATACTGTTTTCAAGTATCTCAAACCCCACAGCCGCCGAAAAGCTATCGAGCTTTTCAGCCCTCGTCTCATCTGAAAACACCGAAAAAGAAAAACCCCGGCATACAACATCATTTCCGCTGCTATCGCTGCGGATAATGTTATTATCGGGGATTATGTCTATATACAGTCCTTTGTATATCATCTCACACCTCCTCACATATTGAAGCTCATCTGAATACCCTCATCGAGTTCTTCGTCTTCATCGGTATCATCGATCTCTTCCTCGTCCTCAAATTCCTCTTTATAGCACATATTAAGCTCGGAGGCATATTCAAATGCTCTTGCCGCAGCCTCCACCAGATAGCTTGTGTCCATTCCGTTTTCCTTGTAGCCATCCCATATAGTCTGCAAATACCCTTGCGAGGGCGGAGATATCTCGCCCCTGTTCATCAGATACGCCATTCCTGCAACAGTTTTTCCGTTAACAGTAACGCCTATATCCTCCTGCCTGTACAGATGCGGCCAGCCCTCATATCTGTTAAGTGCAGGTATATCTCTCGGATCCAGTTCCCACAGCAGAACAGGCACCTCCGATCCTTTCTTCGGCACTATCGTTGCTACTCCTCTGAATTCAAGCTCCCAGCCTTTTAGCATAGCTGTCCCTATGACCTTTGATCTCGGACAGCGAAACGACATCTGCTGAATATTTATATTTGAGCCGTAGGCAATATACAGCATCGGCTTGCTCTTGCTTATCTTTTTCATGTTATCCCTCCTACATAGCTAATTCTTCGGCTTCTTGGTATTCTTCTGTCAGTCTGTCAGAAACGCCCTCATTCTCGTCCACAGCGGTACTTTGCTCATCATCGGGTGTTTCCCCGATTTCGCTCTCATCTTGCGACACGGCGCTCACAC